>JANXWC010000185.1 GCA_025351355.1 Hyphomicrobiaceae bacterium | reverse complement strand
CGGCAAATCGCATCGCCAAGTGACCGATTGGCTGCGCTGACGACTTTGGCCGCGGCCGGGCTGTGCTTGACCGGCGCCCATAAAATCTTACAGGAGGCCGAAGCGGGGCTCCTTTCGGAACTGGATGGACGACGCGGGCCGGCATTCCAATCAGTTGTCCGGCAACCCGATAGTTTGTTGGATTTACTGCTCGACCTAGAGATCTTGCGAAGGCTGTATGGGCAATGCTCACAGCCGATTCCTTCCGCTCTGCACGAAATAATCTCGCCACTCAAACAGGCAGCAGGCAGCTTGTCTTTGGGTGACGGTTATCTTGCGCGGCTAAGTACCCCACGGCTGGAGTGCGGCAACCGTCTTATGCTGGCCAATGTCATTCGCCATGTCGGTCTAGTAGATCCCGGGCCGCTTTTATCCGTACATGGCGGCTTCAGCCGACTGAAAATAGGCGAAACTATTATTGTAGCTGACATTGGAGCACAGCTGTCGAACGCCCATGCCTTGGAACTTGAAGTCAGCAGCGGCGCGGCCCCACTGCTGGTTCATGATGGACTGCCGTCAGCCATCAGTGACGGGCGGAGCGTGCTGATTTTTGCATCAAGCTCTGCCGAAGCGGCTTTGTCACGGGGACTACCGCCTGTTTTAGAGCCGATACATAATGTTTCGCTCGACCTTTCGGATCCCGGTCGACAACAGTTGGACGCAACGCACGCTGGCCATTCGCGGCGTGGCATAGTTCACCGTCGGCGCCTCGCCCTGAAAAACAACGGCGATGAGATCGAGTGTACCGATGAGTTGCGGTCGCTTATCGACGGACCTTCATCGACCCATTTGGTGTTCGCACTCCGTTTTGTTCTGCATCCTACAGTCGAGGTAACTCTTGTTGACGCCGATGATCGGCTGGAGTTGGGTTTAGCGAATGGACATCGCTGGCGCTTCAGTGCTCCAACTCGCAAACTTTCGGTAGAGAGAGCGCTCTATCGTGACGGGGCCAAAACGACACCGACACTGCAGATCCTCGTCCTGTCCGGCTCGACATCCGGCGGGATCGTGACATCGCGGTTGACGCGCGTTAAATGACGGAATTGAGTCCCGCCGATGGAGTTTCCAAATGTCGCCAATTGATAAAGCCAATCTCACGCCTCCGATAAAGCGCGCTCTCATTTCGGTTTCCGACAAATCTGGCCTCATCGAATTGGCCCGCAGTCTAACAAGCTGCGAGATTGAAATATTGTCGACGGGTGGGACGGCAAGCGCGCTCAAGGCGGCTGGCATGGCCGTCATAGAAGTCTCCGAGCACACTGGCTTTCCAGAATTGATGGACGGCCGCTTGAAAACGTTGCACCCCAAAGTGCATGGCGGCCTGTTGGCCGTTCGCGACAAACCCGACCATGTGCAGCAAGCGGCTGGCAATAACATCGACATGATCGACCTGCTGGTCGTCAATCTTTACCCGTTCGAGGAAACGCTGGCTCGAGGTGCCGACGATGCGACGATTATTGAAAATATCGACATCGGCGGCCCGGCAATGCTCCGCAGCGCCGCGAAGAACCATGCATCTGTAACGGTGATAGTTGATCCCGCGGACTATCCACGTCTTATCAGTGAAATAGCTGCGCATTCTGGCGGCACAACTTACCAGTTCAGACTCGAATTGGCACAAAAAGCTTATGCGCGCACCGCGGCGTATGACGGCGCTATATCAAACTGGCTTGGCATCATCGTTGATCAACAGGATCAACTTAAACCCGAGACCGCGGTCTTCCCGCGTACCATAACGCTCCAATTCAAAAAACTGCAGGATCTGCGCTACGGCGAAAATCCGCATCAGACCGCCGCTTTCTATCTTGAGCATGGCGCGATTGACGCGAACGTTGCGACAAGCAAACAACTGCAGGGCAAGGAACTGTCGTTCAACAACATTGCCGACACCGATGCTGCACTGGAATGCATCAAGGAGTTTTCCGTCTCGCCAGCTTGCGTCATTGTTAAACATGCCAATCCGTGCGGCGTCGCCCTTGCATCCAATCTTACCGCTGCATACGACCGTGCGTACCAAACAGACCCAGAGTCGGCCTTTGGCGGAATTATAGCCTTTAATCGCCAACTCGATGCGGAAACGGCGCGCGCCATTGTCAATCGCCAGTTCGTTGAAGTCATCATCGCGCCTGACGTGGCGCCCGACGTTGAAGCAATTATTGCGGCAAGGAAAAACGTCAGGTTGCTCGTTTGCGGTCGACTGCCGAGCAGTGCCGCGAAACGCTTGGATTTCAAACGCGTCACCGGCGGCCTACTGGTGCAGGATGCCGATCTCCCGCTATTTCAAGAACTTCGCGTCGTCTCGAAACGACAGCCCTCGGAACGCGAAATGTCAGACATGTTATTCGCCTGCAAAGTTGCGAAGTTCGTCAAATCTAATGCGATTGTCTATGCGAAGCACGGCGCGACGGTAGGCATTGGCGCCGGTCAAATGAGCCGGGTCAACTCATCCCGGATTGCCGTGATAAAAGCTGACATGGCCAAGTTGCCTGTCCAAGGCTCGGTCGTTGCGTCAGATGCCTTTTTTCCTTTTGCCGATGGCTTGTTGTCGGCTGCCGAGGCAGGCGCCACGGCCGTCATTCAACCCGGCGGCTCCATGCGCGATGATGAAGTGATCGCCGCCGCTAATGAGAAAAATCTGGCCATGGTCTTCACGGGTATGCGTCACTTCAGGCACTAACTGCCATGGATACGCACTCGGCCGGCCTCCCATTGCTTCGACCTTTTAGCGATAGTGATCGTTTCCGTTTGAGGCGTTGGCTATCGGACAGCCATGTAATTAGCTGGTGGGGTTCCCGGGCGACAGCGGAAGCAAGTATCGCGATCGCAATGCATTCCCCATCCGCCATCGTCAGGATAATTGAACTGAACAACGAGCCAATTGGCTACGCTCACGCTCTCGATCTGCATGATTCGAAGCTGCCGGCTGCAGTTTGGCACGCAG
This sequence comes from Hyphomicrobiaceae bacterium, assembly GCA_025351355.1. Lineage (GTDB taxonomy): Bacteria > Pseudomonadota > Alphaproteobacteria > Rhizobiales > Hyphomicrobiaceae > JABFRJ01. The sequence continues at coordinate 62,634 of JANXWC010000185.1, read as the reverse complement.
ATATATTTATCGGATCGTGCATGCACCAAGGTCACGACGTCGGCATTACCGCGTTGACAGCACTGACCGCTGAATTATTTTCGACGACGCTCGCAAGCGGATTGGCGATCCGAGTGCCAATCAAATACGAACGCCAGGTACGCCGAATCGAACGAGTGGGATTTTGTTGGCACGCTCTAGAAGCAGCCTCTCCCGTTGGACCGGCTTGGCTTCTGGTCGCACACCGAAAATAATTGCCGATCCAAGGTCCCACGAAATACTGCGATTATTCAAACGCCGCCCAAGACTATATCAAGCAAGATTATACCAGATCTCAAGCTACGATGCGTCGATTGGACGTGAGCGTGTAGTCTTGGATTGCTCCGACATCAACAATGCGGCGACTATGGCAACCGAAAGAACAAGTGCCCAATTTTTCACGATAAACCGCAATAACGCCGGTATAGCAGGAATAGCCTTCGGCCCGACAACACCAAGAGCCGAAATCAAAAAATCAGGTGTTATCATCGACGAACTATCGATATTTGGAGCACTATTACCTTCCTCCAGCGGCGCGTGCGCGTCAGCTGGCTTAGTGACATTGATTGGCCGCGTTGCAATCATGCCAACGATGCCAACTACCGCGAATGCTGCCGCCATAATTGCGTAGGCTTGGACATGACCATAAGTTTGAACCAGTTGAACCCCAGCTGCAGCAGTACCAAAGCCAAGTGCAACCAAGAACGGAATCGCGACCGCCGCTCTCAGCGCGATGGTCGTTACAGCGGATTCCACCGAGTGAGTCGCCCGATTAATGATAGATTGGAACATTACCACACTCGCTGAGTTACGATGGCCTGCGGCATCTGTAGCCACCTGCATTCAGTGCACTGTTTCGCACGGTTGAACGTTTTACGATCTCCACAGTGCGCCCAGAATAAACCCGACTGCTGCGGCCATTGCCAAAGTCGCCATCGGTTGATCACGAAGCGAACTATCAACCGCGGATTTAAAATTTCCCGCCACTTGCTGGACGTTTTCACCAGCGTCTCGACCGCGGTCAGCAACGTTTTTTGCTGCCACCTCAACTTTGTCGGAAATCCGATGGATTTGGTCAGCCATTCGATCCTGCAGATCAGTCACTGAATTGGTACTCTCGGTTGAATATGGATTGCCTTGAGCCATGCCACGCTCCCATTTTTTCGCCTCTGACTTAAACGCAGGCGACGATGAATAGTTGCTATGTCACAACGCAAAATACACATGATCGCGATAAACCACTACCGCCAAAGCGCCTTTCCTACCACGCCGCTACCGCGACGTGCCTGAGACCAGAGTTTGGTCAAACTCCAAGATCCCGCGCGCTTGGAAACACTTCGAGCAGATTTCGCATGCTTGGCCTGCTCCCAATGCGCTAGGAGTGCCAACCACAGGCCGTCAACATTAGACCCTTCACCAACGACACTAGTTACGGGCACGATCAATTCATCATCAAACTTCAAATCAGCTGCGACAATATCGATTAATCTGCGCACAGAACCCGCGTCTTCCACAGCAACCATCGCTTCGGGAATACTCGCCATGTTCGCTGCGGCAAGTTTAGGTGGATTGTCGTCAACGAGATCGAGGTGCGTAAGTGCAATTACGATGGGAGGGCGACGTCTGCGCGGCAAAGCCCCATATAGCTCCTGGAATGCCTTGATCGCGTCGCGCTCAATCCCTCGTTCCGCATGCTGAGCCGAGACGGCGAGCACGACCATATCGCAATCCAAAGTTTTTTTAATCACGGTTGCCGGCATGCCGGCTGTTCCCATCAGCGCAGGCGAATCAACAACCACGCAGCTGTTCCCATTGCGCTGAACGACTTTGTATTCAACAGCATTCTTCGATGATTTATCGATAGGCTCGTCGAACTTCAATACGCCGCGCAGTGCTCTTACGATCGATGACTTACCGGCGCCGCGTCGTCCAACAACAATGATCCGAACGGGCTCGACCTCGTTGGATACGACATTGTCGACAGCTTTTCGCGGATGAGCCGAAACTCGGAGGCGACCGCTGTAAAGGTCTATCGCCGCACGCCCCACCTCTTTTACGTATGCTTCCATCAGGCGGTCGGCAATGTGCTCACGTCCGAGCACAAGGAGTTGTTTGGAGAACCGTTCGCGTAGTTCGTTAGCCGCTGCTGTAACGGGATTGGCAAGCCTTGCTAAGCGCCAAACGTCGTATATCCGCTCCACAACATCCAATGCACCTCGCCAACGATAGACACTGAGAATTTGCGCTACAGTCAATTGATCACCGAACGGAACATTTTCAGCGGAATAACCCCGCAAGCGACCGCTGACTTGTTCGAGTAACGCAAACGCCTCCGGAACCGTGAACTGCCAAAGAGGATTGTTCACTTCCGGATGCATGGAATGCGCAACCGCGCGAACAGTCCTTAGGCCAAGCTCTATGCACGCGTCACGCGAACTCAATTGAGCTGCATCGGCTCTCTCAGCAACTTCACACACCGCCTTCCACGCCGCCTCCTCAGCCGGTGTCCAACTAGCAGCAACCTCGAGAGCCGTTTGCTGCGGTGAGACCGACTTCAATAGCCATCGCTGTAGCAACGAAGTTACGGCAACACAGATAAGCGTCGCAGCCGCCCAGTGCACCAGGTAACCATTCTGCCAAAGCCAAATGCTACCCAGCGGTAGAAGAAGCAGGCTCGGCAGAAAAAGACCAGCTAGAATAGCTGCGTAACGAAGTTTGCCAGAACGCACGGAATGGTTCATCGAGCCTTGCACCTCGCTCGAAACAAAATGCGCTACCCTTTGGCGACTTTATCTACGCCATGCATTTAACGCGCTTGACACGGAACAGTTCCCTTCCAGGAACCAAAGATTGAAGCATGCGTTGATAGGCGTTAGCTCCCACCAAGGCAGAGGTTGACGTGCGTTTGGACGTTCAAGACACTTTGCCTCGCGCTGCTGCTGGCGCAATCGTGGTGGCGGCCCTTTTGAGTGCAATGCACTTTGGCAAAGAAATACTTGTTCCTGTATTTTTAGCGGTCCTTCTAAGCTTTGTGCTCAATCCTCTCGTCGAAATGCTCAGGCGCGCTTCAATTCCCAGGGGAATGGCAGTTGCTATCGTTGTGGCCTCGTCGATGGGCATCGTCGCGTTGATCGGCTTTGCGTTGGCCCGGCAGGTTGTCGACCTTGGCAATGACCTACCGAAATATGAAATGACGTTGCGCAAGAAACTCCAAGCTTTCCGGGTCGGCTCCACGCAAACAAGCGTGATAGATAAAGCAACTGCCACGCTTAGGGGCTTAGGCGAGGAACTCGAGCGGCAAAGTGCGTCATCTCAGGCTGGATCGAAGCCAGTTGAGGCCCAACCGCAACGCCCCATCCAGGTCGAAATAGCACAACCCCCGGATCGCCCTCTCGATATCTACCAGCGCATCATCACCGCCCTTCTCATGCCAATCACAACCACCGCGATCGTCTTGATTCTTGTCGTATTCATTCTTATTCAGCGCAACGACATTCGGGACCGCGTCATTCGCTTGGTCGGGACGCATGATATTCAGAGGACCACTTCGGCATTGACAGACGCGGCGTCGCGGCTAAGTAAATTACTTCTGGTGCAAACCGCCCTTAACACCGCCTTTGGCGTCACAATTGCGCTCGGTCTTTGGATGTTCGGCGTTCCCAGCCCAGTACTCTGGGGGGTCTTTGCAGGCCTCATGCGATTTGTCCCGTATATCGGCGCTATCTTTTCCGCGGTATTTCCAATACTCCTCGCCGCTTCCGTCGACGATGGCTGGACAATGGCGATTAAAACTGCCGCGCTTTTTGCAGTCGCCGAAGCTACTTTAGGAAACTTCTTGGAACCTTGGGTCCAAAGCCATTCTACCGGACTGTCACCCTTGGCGATCGTCGTATCCGCCATCTTGTGGACCACGTTATGGGGGCCTATCGGACTTCTCATATCGACACCAACCACGATGTGCTTGGTCGTGCTCGGGCGCCACATCGAGGGGTTGGCATTTCTCGATGTCATACTCGGTGACGAACCGGTTTTGGCACCAGAAGAAATTTTTTACCATCGCATGCTTGCGGGCGCGTCCGCAGAAGCGGCAGAGCAAGCGGAACAATATCTGCAGACAGCTCCGTTGGTCGATTATTACGACCACATAGCCATTCCAGGTTTGCAATTGGCTGCTAACGACGCCGCCCGCGGCGCTCTGAGCTCGGAGCGGTTGCTGGAGCTCAGAGAGGCCGTATTAGCCCTAGTTGAAGATCTGAATGATTTCGCTCTGACGCGAAACGACTCGCGCCAAAACGAGAATGGTCCGAACGAGGATATACCAATATTGAATGTCGCAGACCTGAAGCCAGAATTTGCGATTGATGATGCCGCGGTGCTTTGCATAGGCGTGCGTCCGTTGGATACATTGATTGCCGCTATATTGAGCGATGCATTAAATCATCATGGAATACGCGCCCGCGTGTTCACCGATACCCGGCTAAACGACATCAACCGCCTTAATCTCAATGGGGTGAAACTCGTCTGGGTTTCATCGATGGCATCACAAGCCGCACCGTCTCAAATCCGCTACGTCGTACGGAGATTGCGACGCATGGCGCCCAGTCTATTGATTTTCGGAGGATTTTGGGGCGACGGTGCACATAATATCAACAACGCAGACGATCGCGTAGACAGAACAGTGGGCGATATGTCATCGGCAGTAAGAGAAACTATCAGCGTTACTCAATTAAATTTAGATAGTTCGAAAAACACACTTGAGAAAACGCAGCGCAACGATCCGGCAATTGGATCTGCTTAGTTCGCCAGGGTATAAAAAAGCTGACCGGCAGGAATCGGTCAGCTCTCAATTTTTGAATATGCAGCACCCGTATTTTATCAGGCACGACGTATAAGGCTTGCGATAAGGGAGACTACGAACAGCACAATTGCGACCCAGAAAAGAATTCGAGCTCCATCCATCGCCGTTCCAGCTACACCGCCAAAGCCAAAGAACGCTGCGACAACTGCCACAACAAGAAAAACAACCGCATAGTGAAGTAAATTACCCATTTTCATCTCCCGAAGAACGACTGCGCTACAGGAAACGTTCATGAAAAATTTGTGTTCCAAAGAAATATAAGCTCTCGCGAAATTATTTCGATATCTCAGAATTGTCCACACCAGATACCTGACGCCGAACCGGGGATCTGAAACTCGTAAGACTTAAGTGACCGCTCCTAGGTAATTTTTTTAGGTTGATGAGCTTTGTTCTTGTTTTTAGCCCTCATATTAAAGAATAATGCCTGGCTAATGACGGCTTTTACCGTTTCATGCTTGAAAGGCTTCGGAATTAGAAATGTTGGTTCCGGTCGCAAGCCGGTGAGAACTTGTTCGGGATAAGCGGTAATAAATATCACGGGTACCTCAGCCTCACCGAGTATCTCATTGACGGCATCCAAGCCGGAGCTTCCATCAGCGAGTTGAATATCTGCAAGCACCAAACCCGGATGTTGGGATTTGAATGCCTCCACTGCCTCCCGCTTAGTCCGCGCTATCTGCAACACTGTATGGCCGATACTCTTGACAACACCCTCAAGATCAAGAGCAATAAGTGGCTCATCCTCTATGATAAGCACACTAGTCGCCACTTGCTCAGCAATCTCACGCGCCGCCGCATCCAGCAAAGATTCAAACTGCGCGCCAGTCACGTCAAGAATTGCCGCCGCCTCGTCGGGAGTAAACCCTTCCATAGAGATCAACAAGAACGCCTGTCGCGGCAGCGGCGTTATTGACTCCAACCGGCTATCGGCTTCGTTGGCGCGCATGCTGACATCGTCAAATCCAACGACGGGCTCGGTCGTAGCGTTGATGGAAACCGCATTCCACGATTTAAGGAACACGCGATACAGAGCTGATCGGGGTGACATTTTTACGGGAAAGGCACTTGAATCGGCTATCAACGTCTCAAGCACTGATGCCACGTACGCATCACCGCTCGCCTGTTTGCCGGTCAAACTTCGAGCAAACCGGCGCAAATAGGGGAGGTGCGGCAGGATCGTCTGAGCCAAGCTTGTCATCAGCCGAATGCCCTCATGAAGCTGGTACTGTTATCTTCCCGATGGTAATCTTATCTGATTCACATCAAGAGTTGGACCGGTATCCCGAAATTTTCGCGACACCAGTGAACTATCGGTACCACAATCTTCATAAGACCGAAAGGTTCCAGAATTGCGGAACGTTTTCCAAAGTATCGCGTTGGGAGCACAATGGCTCAACCGATCGGATCGTGCGCTCATCGGCAGGCTACATCGGGGTACTTCATGACGATCAATAACAAGGACGAAAGCGTGCTCATCCCATCGCCCGGTGACTTGACACCCGATGTTCGCAAAAAGCCGGAATCAGTTGAGGCTCCCGACATAAAAATTGACGAGGCTGCCCAAAAGTTGATCGGCCATCAATTGAGAACAATTTATGGACAGATAGTCAGCGAACCGATCCCCGACCAGCTATTGAAATTGTTGCACGAGCTGGAATGCAAGGAGATAAAATAGTGGTTCAAGCTGGCGCAAGTCTTCGCGACGCCCTAGTTGCTACGATTCCTAATCTTCGCGCATTCGCGATATCACTGACTGGTGACCACCACCGAGCCAACGACCTAGTTCAAGACACTCTCTTAAAAGCTTGGGCCAATCGCGACAAGTTTGAAGTTGGAACCAATTTGAAAGCATGGCTTTTTACGATCCTTCGCAATACTTACTTTTCAGATATACGTAAACGTCGACGCGAATCTCAGGATGTCGACGGCCAGGCCGCCGCGCAGCTTGTTTCGCTGCCTGAACAAAATGGTCATGTCGATCTTTCCGATTTCCGCAAGGCCCTTACTTTTCTGTCACCCGATCAACGCGAGGCGCTGCTCCTAGTCGGAGCTGAAGGCTACTCCTACGAAGAAGCAGCAACGATTTCCGGCTGTGCCGTCGGAACTGTCAAAAGCCGGGTCAATCGCGCACGCGCGCATTTGGCGGAACTGATGGCAGCCGGACCTGCCGGCGAACAAGTCATGAAAGAGCCACGCAGAACTCAGAGCGATCTAGCTGCGAAAATTCCAGTCAAGACTCCCGGCTGACCCCAAAATTCGACTGCCGCCCGACATAAGTGCAAATAACAGCCGGAACTTGCAAACACATTAGGCGTTTTACAGGTTCATTTTCTGAGCAACCTGCAACGCGGGAAAATCGTGATGTTGAATCTTGCGCCGATCGGCAATGGTCGCATTGCGGCGCTTGCTGACAATGCCGGACGTATAAAATGGTTCTGTTTTCCAAGATTCGACTCAGATCCCGTGTTTTGCAACCTTCTGACAGCGGGCGAAGAAAAAGGATTTTGTGATGTTGTCCTGAAAAACAAAAAATCTGCGGTGGCCCGTTATGTGCGCAATACGGCAGTACTTGAGACGATATTGACCGACGACGCCGAAAATAGTGTGCGCATTGTTGACTTTATGCCGCGCTTTGCCCAATTTGAACGCATTCATCATCCGCCTCAGCTGATCAGAAGGATCGAATGCGCAAGCGGCACTCCCCGAATCACGATACGCATTCGCCCTACTTTTAACTACGGTGAAAATTGCGCAGTTTTGTCGCTCGGGTCGAGCCACATCAGATACACCGGCGGATCAGCAGCACTTCGAGTTACGACAGATGCACCCCTGTCTTACGTCGCGCAGGAATCCGAATTCGCCTTGCTTCGCAATATGACACTAATCTTTGGGGCGGACGAACCCATTGAATCGTCTGTCGATCGTTTGTCCAAAGAATTTTTGGATCGTACGATTCGGTATTGGACAGAATGGACCCGATCTCTCGGGATTCCCTTTGAGTGGCAGACCGAGGTAATTCGGGCGGCCATTTCACTGAAACTTTGCAGTTTCGATGAAACTGGCGCAATCGTTGCCGCTCTCACGACGTCGATTCCCGAGGCGCCGGGTACAGAAAGAACGTGGGACTATCGCTACTGCTGGCCACGCGACGCATATTTCGTCATTAAAGCCCTGAATAACCTAGGAGCGACCCAAACGATGGAGTCGTATCTGGGATATATAACAAATATCGCGACGGATCACGCCGCGTCTCTCAAACCTGTCTACGGTATCGTTCATGACGAACCACTCATCGAAAAAATTGCGCCAAACTTAAAAGGATTTGCAGGCACCGGCCCGGTCCGAATTGGCAATCAAGCAGCCGAGCAAGCCCAACACGATACTTACGGCAGCATCATTCTGGGTGCCGCGCAAATGTTTGCTGACCAGCGATTGCCGCATCCCGGTGACGCAGGACTGTTCCATCGGCTCGAAGTTCTGGGAGAACACGCCAAGCGTCTGGTCGCCGAACCCGACGCCGGCCTGTGGGAATATCGAGGTCGCAGCCGCGTTCATACCTATTCGGCAACAATGTGCTGGGTAGCATGCGATCGACTGGCGCGGATCGCCCAGCTCCTTGGACTAGAGGCACGCCTCCGCTATTGGGCCAATCACGCTGCCCGCATTAAATCCGAAATATTGGCTCGCGCTTGGAACCCCCGGCGGGGAGCCTTCGTAGCCGCGTTCGACAGCGATGATCTCGACGCCAGTTGCTTGCTTCTTCCGCAGTTGGGTCTAATCACGCCCGACGACCCAAGATATATTCGCACCGTCGACGTGATTGGCAAGGAATTAAGCCGAAATGGATTTATGATGCGCTATACGGCCCCCGATGATTTCGGTTCACCGGAAGTAGCTTTTCTAGCCTGCCAATTCTGGTACATTGATGCATTATCTCGCATTGGCCGCCGTGACGAAGCCCGGGCGATGTTTGTTGAGCTGTTAGGTCATAGAAATAGCTTCGGTATACTTTCAGAAGACATCCATCCCGGCACCCGCCAGCTTTGGGGCAACATTCCACAAACCTATTCCATGGCAGGGATTATCAATACCGCCGTTGAACTTTCCCGCTCATGGTCGGAAGCGTGGTCTGACCAGAGCGGAACTAACTAATACTTCCAACCGTTTGACATAGCGTAGCGATGACAAGAGAAATATTACAATGAATCGTGTCGTCTTCGTATCGAATAGGGTCGCCGACCCCAATAAGTCAACGCACGCCGGCGGTGTCACTGTGGCAATTTCCGACTATTTGAATGAGCATGCCGGGCTTTGGTTTGGTTGGTCAGGAAACATAGACAATGAACGATCATTCGAAGTCAACCGGCATTTGTCTGTTGCAACGTTACCGTTGACGGAAAGTGAGTATCTAAACTATTACCTGGGTTATTCAAATTCGGTTCTTTGGCCCGTTTTCCACAATCGAGTTGATTTAGCAAGGTTTGAAGAAGGATATTTCGATGCATACGCGGCAGTTAACCGCCGTTTCGCATCCGCACTGGTCTCTCTTTTGACGCCAGGCGATATAATTTGGGTACACGATTATCACTTCATCACAATAGCCCAAGAACTTCGGGCATTGGGTGTAAGTAATAAGATCGGCTTTTTTCTGCACATACCATTTCCACCATCCCAATCATTTATGGCCGTTCCTGAATATCTGCAATTAGCGCAAGATTTCGCTGCTTATGACCTGATTGGCCTGCAGGCAACTTCCGACGTCGCCAACATGATCGATTTTCTGCTCCACGGTGCAGGTGCGCACATGTTGCCGGATGGCCGTATGAAAATTGGCCATAGAGAATGTTCGATCGTTAGCGCTCCCGTCGGGATTGACCCAAGTTACTTTAAACCGAGCTTATCGCCAAATACCATTAAAAATTATGTCGATTCGGGACATATTGCGCGAATAATCGGGGTCGACAGATTGGATTACACAAAAGGACTACCGCAGAAGTTCCGCGCCTTCGATCATTTTCTGTCCTCACATCCCGAATATTGCAACCGCGCCATACTTACGCAAATCGCTGCACCGACGCGGGAGAGCGTTGAGGCATATAATGATATCCGAAAAGAACTCGAATCACTCGCCGGATCTATCAATGGTCGGTACGGCGATTTAGAGTGGGTACCGATACACTATATCAATCGCACTACAGCACGCGAGAGATTGGTCGACGTGTATCGGTCGTCGGCAGTAGGTTTGGTAACACCTCTCCGCGACGGGATGAATTTGGTCGCCAAAGAATATGTTGCGGCCCAAGATCCAGCCAATCCCGGAGTGCTCATCTTATCTCGTTTCGCTGGCGCTGCTGAGCAATTATCGGATGCTCTGATTGTCAATCCGTATAACGTTGAAGAAGTGTCGACAAGTATTTATTCGGCAATAAAAATGTCGCTGCCAGAAAGGCAGCAACGCCACGCATCCTTGATGAAAAACATTGAAACACACACTGCGGCTAACTGGGCGCAGAACTTCCTTACGGCGCTAGCCACAACGGGCGCTCAGGCCGAAAACGGGTCCGAAAGAACTGGGAAGAACCGGCGACGTGCCCCCGCTCCCAAAGCAAAAGCTCCTAGCTCGTCGTCAACCAGGGGACTTGCAGCAACTAGTCAGCTGAACCGCACTTGGTGAATGCAGGCTTGTTTTAAACTGGTTTTGGACGGTTAAGATGAAAATTGCGCAAATAGCTCCTCTCATGGAAAGCGTCCCCCCTCAACTGTATGGCGGCACTGAACGCATTGTCAGTTACCTGACTGAAGAACTAGTCTCGCAGGGGCACGACGTAACACTTTTTGCAAGCGGCGACTCAATCACCAATGCAACCCTGTTCCCATGCTGCGAGCAAGCTCTTCGGCTTAATCCTAACGTACGAGATCCCATTCCCTATTATATGGGTATGCTGGACCAGGTAAAGCAAATGGCGCTGGCGGGAAGCTTCGATGTACTACATTTCCATATCGATCAATTTCATTTTCCCATTTTCAATCGCGAAGAAGTTCCGACGCTCACGACCTTGCATGGTCGCCAAGACCTGCCGGATTTACCTTTTCTCTATAACGCCTTCCCGCTGATGCCCCTCGTTTCTATTTCTGAATCCCAGCGAACCCCCATAAAGCGGTCCAATTTCGCTGGGACCGTTTTGCACGGCCTGCCCTCCCTACTGCAAAAGCCTACGCATACAAATGCAGGCCGAAATTACCTGGCTTTTCTAGGTCGCATTTCGCCTGAGAAACGGGTCGATCGCGCCATTGAAATTGCTTTGAGGGCGGGCATACCGATCAAAATCGCTGCGAAAATTGACCGCGCTGACGAAGCTTATTTTCGAGAGATAAAACCTCTTCTGGAACAACCAGGAGTCGAGTTCATTGGTGAAATTAATGAAGCAACTAAGGAGCAGTTTCTTGGAGATGCTTTGGCCCTTTTGTTTCCAATTGATTGGCCAGAACCATTCGGTCTTGTAATGATAGAGGCAATGGCTTGCGGCACTCCAATACTCGCTTTCAACAAGGGATCGGTTGCAGAGGTGATAGACGAAAATATTACCGGTGCCATTGTGCACAGCGTGACCGAGGCTGTTGCAGCTTTACCGCGAGTTCTAGCCCTAGATAGGGCAACTGTTCGGCGCACATTCGAAGAACGCTTCTCGGTCCGCCGTATGGCCCAAGAATACGTGGCTATTTATAAGTCTTTATCTGCTGCCGAAGCGCAAAACGGAACATTGCAATTAATCAAACACGCCCAGGACCATGAACCCCCGCTTAGAGCCGGTCCCGCAGCACATGAAGTCGCCCTCTGATCACCTTTCCTTCAAGATCGAAGGATCTAGGAAAAGTCTCAAGATGCCCAACCATGATCATCCAGAGCAGCCATTCTACATTCAGGGAATGGGTCAGACATCGCGCAAACGAAAAACGCTCAAACATAATGACGCATTTGCTGTTTTCGATAGCCACGGTGATATCGGCGCGGTCGGCGGTGGTCCGGACGGCTTCTTCGATTCAGACACACGTTTCCTATCGCGCTTTGAAGTTCTCATAAACGGGATGCAGCCCCTTCTTCTTGGTTCCAACGTCCGCGACGACAATCTTCATATGTACGTCGATTTGACGAACCCAGACATCACAGAAAATGAAACAATTGTACTCCCTAAGGACACCATCCATATCTCCCGCGCCATTTTTCTGCGCGATGGGGTAATGTATGTCCGACTAGCCCTGGAAAACCACAGTGAAAAGCGCAATGAGCTTGCGTTGTCCATCGACTTCGAAAATGATTTTGCTGACATTTTTGAGGTCCGTGGATCTCGCAGAAAGAAAAGAGGGCATTCGCGCAAACGTATTCTCGGGACGGGCAACGTTATCTTGTCCTATGACGGTCTAGACGGGATTAGGCGCGATACATCGATATTTTTTGAACCCGCACCTGCACAGCTGAGCGATGCGCGCGCAGTCTATGCAGTTCGTTTGCGGCCGCACGAACGGACAAATATTTTTATCTCGGCGTCCAGCCGAGGACCCGCGACCGCATCGACCGCACCCTTCTTCAAGGCACTTCGGGCTGCGGACAGGGATCACAAGCGCGCCACGCGCGATGTCGCATCGATCGAAACCTCGAGCGCTACAGTTAACGAAACACTATGCCGCTCGATGGCCGATTTTTATATGCTGGTGTCGACAACGGCGCAGGGTCCGTATCCATATGCGGGAATTCCATGGTATTCAACGACTTTCGGCCGAGATGGCCTGATCGCCGCCATGCAGATGCTGTGGCTTGATCCCAACATCGCGCGGGGCGTCTTGCGACGCCTGGCTGCGCTCCAGGCGACCCAGACAGATGCATCGAAAGACTCCCAAGCCGGAAAAATACTCCACGAAATGCGGGGCGGAGAGATGGCCTCGCTTAATGAAGTGCCGTTCGGTCTCTACTATGGCAGCGTCGACTCGACCCCATTGTTTGTCATGCTGATGGGCCAATACGTCGAACGCACAGGCGATCTCGACCTGCTGAGCGAACTTTGGGGAAATGTGGAGCGCGCTCTGAAATGGATCGACACTTATGGTGATTTAGATGACGATGGCTTTGTCGAATATAAGCGAGCGGTGGAAACGGGACTTTCTAATCAGGGTTGGAAGGATTCATTTGATTCCATTTTTCATGCGGACGGCAAATTGGCTTCAGGCGCGATCGCACTGGTGGAAGTGCAAGCTTATATCTACGCCGCGAAATTGCACGCGAGTAACTGTGCCCGAAAGCTTGGTCATGAGGCGCGATCTGCTCAACTTCGCGCCGAATCCGATCACCTCCGCCAACGCTTTCAAAGAGCGTTCTGGTTAGATGAAATCGGCTGCTATGCCTTAGCACTGGACGGCAACAAATCGCCATGCGCAGTGCGAAGCAGCAATGCCTACCACGCACTTTATTGCGGCATCGCATCAGCAGAAAAAGTCGACATTCTCGTCAAAACTCTCAGCCGAAGTGACTTCAATTCCGGATGGGGTATTCGCACGCTGGCGCGTGGGGAGGCGCGCTACAATCCCATGTCCTACCACAATGGCTCAGTCTGGCCGCACGACAACGCAATAATTGCCGCAGGCTTGGCGCGATATGGTCATAAGTCGGCAATTGTTCCTATCTTCAACGGCCTCTGTAAAGCCGCAGGTTGGATGGATCAACGGCGGTTGCCGGAGCTTTTTTGCGGCTTCAACGTCAAGCGCGGGCGCGGCCCGACACTCTATCCCGTGGCATGCGCTCCGCAGGCCTGGGCCAGTGGATCTTTGTTTATGGTCATCCAAGCCATGCTTGGATTGGAGTTTGTTCCAGATTCACATGAGATACGATTGTGCAATCCGATTCTTCCACCAGGAATCGATGAAATAACAATTCGTGATTTGAAATTGCGTGAAGCAAATGTCGATTTTTCGGTTCGCCGAGATGGTAGCGCAGTATCGCTGCGCGTGATCCGGGCAGAAGGGCCGGTACGCCTGACGCTAGTGTTGCACTCGGCAAATGACGTCCTGGAACACACGCACGACAATTCGCAATGATAAGTCGGGGGGCGGGGAAAATGCACGAAATTTGCGCAGACAGTTGCGCGCTGTTTCTCGACGTCGACGGTACGCTGGTAGACATTCAACCAACACCAAACGATGTCTTTGCTGCGGACGGCCTCGTTTCGACGCTTCAGGATCTAATGGTGCGATTGAATGGTGCGCTGGCAATTGTCTCGGGTCGACGGATCGAAGAAATCGATCGCATCCTGTCGCCCATCCACCCGATTGCAGCTGGCGTCCATGGTGTCGAGATGCGTCGCGCTGAGAATGGTACAATCGAAACGGGTGAACCCACCTTCTCACATTCACTATTGCGCGCTCTCCAGAACCTTAAAGATGCCTCCCCAGGAATTGTCATAGAGACCAAGTACGCTGCGGTCTCGGTCCATTATCGGCAAGCGCCTGAAATGCGAGCGTGGCTTGAAGACAACCTCCGGCGGCTTATCTCAGCCCACCACCAGGATATGGAACTCGGTCAGGGCAGAATGGTATTTGAGATTATACCGCGTGGCACATCGAAGGGTCGGGCCGTTCGGGACTTGATGCGCTTGCCTCTCTTTGCGGAACGAATACCGATTATGATCGGTGACGATTCGCCGGACTTGAGTGCTGTTCACACGGCAACCGAAATGGGTGGATATGGTCTGACAGTTGCCGGTGAATTTTTCGCGAAGGAAGTCTCATACTTTAATGGACCGGCACATGTTCGCAGCTGGTTGCGGGATTTTTCCAGACAATCACACGTTATTTTGCCGTGAAAAATTTTCCCACAACCAGTTTTATTGCGCATTTCGATAACATTTAAATCAGCCCGAAGACCTTTAAACCTACAATTCCGATGACGGGCACGCCGAGCAGCCAAAGGCCGATGTATCTCATAACGATAACTCCTGGAAAAACACCTGCTGATGACTGATAAACCGGCAAGAGACAGCTTTGTTCCGCAATGCTAAAGTTGTAACTTCAAAGACCAAGCTTGCGGGCAGTTTCTACCAAATCTGTGAATTCCGGAGAGTTTGCGTCGAGATGATTGGTGCCGTCTGCGTGCGTCCCGTCGATGGACCAGGCGGCCAACGTTGGCGGGGGCGTCAAAGACGATCCAATATCCATACTACCTTGAAACAACTGACGGCTGAGTGGATCAATCCCCATAATCGACGCTTTTACGCCGGCGACCGTGAAAGTTTCGACAGGTTTGACAAGAATGACTGCCATTTGCGCACCGCCCAACTCCGGTTCATATCAAGTTGGAACGGATCTGAATGCCAGTGGGTTCCTACCGCGTGCAGACTTCCCTGGTGGTCACCACGGCGTCGAGAGCGATGGCACCCTCGCCCACCGGGCGGACCAGGAACGGATTGGCTTCCATCGATACAAGCTGGGCGCCGTGGGCGACTGCGAAGCAGGAGACGGATGCGAGCGCCTTGGCCAATGCATTCACGTCTGACGCAGGTGCGCCGCGCAGGCCCTGCAGCACTTTGTAGGTCCGGATCTCGCGGATCATGCGATGCGCCTCGGCTTCGTCAAATGGGGCAACGCGGAATGCCACATCGTGTAGGGCTTCCACCATGATCCCGCCGAGGCCGAACATGACGACGGGCCCGAAGACGGGATCGTTGGTAACGCCAATGATGGTTTCGACGCCGCGACCACTGATCATCGGAGCAACCAAGCAACCTTCGATCTTGGCTTTCGCCATGGCCTTTTTGACTGTGCGCTGGATATCCTCGAAGGCAATGCGAACTGCTGCGGCATCGACCAGCTTCAACTTAACGCCACCGACATCAGACTTGTGCAGGATGTCGGCGGAAACAACCTTCATGACCACGGGATAGCCGATGGCTTCTGCTGCAACGACGGCCTGATCGGCGGTTGTGGCAAGGCGTTCCTCGACGACGTCAAGACCGGCGCGCGCGAGCACGGCCATGGCGTCGACTTCGTTGAGGTTGCCAGATGGGAGATCATTGCTGGCAGCGGCGACTTCGGGGCGGGTGAAAGGCCTGGCAAACGTCGTGGCGAAACCATGCAGGGCGGCAATGGCGCGCAGACTGTGTGTGGGATCGCGAGAGGCGGGCATTCCAGCAGCTTCGACTGCCTTGATGAAATCGGGACTGAGCAGTCCAGAAACACTGATCAGACGATCAGGAAAGGCCTCTTTCACGCGACCCCACACGGCCAGTTGGTCGGCGGCAATTTGCGGATCGGCAGAGGATGCACCCTGGAAGCAGACGAGGCTGCCGTAGTCGGATTCAGAGAGCACGAGGTTGACCGCTTGCTCAAGCAGCGAACGATCATTCATGATCTGGCCGGTGACATCCAAGGGATTTATGACTCCGGCAAAAGGCACCAACTTCTTGAATTTGGCTTGTGCGGAGGCGGGTAACTCGGCGACATCAAGGCCGCGCGCGGCGGCATCATCGGCCATCAAAACACCAACGCCACCCGAGACGGTCACCAAGCCAACCTTATTGTTTTTCGGCATGCAGCCGATGGCAGTCGCGACACCCACGTCGAAGAATTCTTCGATGTTGTAGGCCCGATACACGCCATATTGCTTGAAGACGGCATCAAAGACGGCATCTGCACCGGCCAAGGCGGCCGTGTGAGACTGAGCAGCCTTTGCGCCCGCATCTGTGCGGCCGAGTTTGATGGCTACGACCGGTTTTTTGGCGCGCCGGGCGATTTCCAGCGCTTCGATCATGCGGGCGCCATCGCGGCAACCTTCTAGATAAAGCATGATGACGGCAACTTCCGGATCGCCGGCGAGATAGGCCAATGCGTCAGCGGCCTGCACGTCTGCTTCATTGCCGGTGGTGACCATGTAGGCGAACCCGACGCCCCGCTCGCGCGCCATTTGCATGCAGATGCCGCCGAACGCACCGCTCTGGCTGACCAGACCGATGTGACCGCCTTTCGGTTGTGGAAACATGAACGCGGGGTGGAAGCTGGCGATCATGCCGCTGCGGATGTTCGCAACTCCCATGCAGTTGGGCCCCATGAGACGAATGCCGGCATCTCGGGCAAACGCGGCCATTTTGTCTTGCGCAACGCGCCCCTCTTCGCTCACTTCGGCGAAGCCTGCCGAAAACATGACGACGGACCTGACACCCTTGCGCGCGCAGGCTTGCAGAGTAGCCATCGCGTGTTCGCCTGGAACGGCACAGATTGCGAGATCGACGGTGCCGTCGACGTCGCCGATGCTCGGAAACACCGGCAGGCCCTGGATATCGCGCGCCTTCGGATTGATGGGGAGAATGCGGCCGGAATAGCCATTGTCTTTCAAGAAACTGATGGGGCGGCCACCAATTTTGAGCGGCTCGGTCGATGCGCCGATCACAGCTACACTCTCCGGCGCGAAAAGCGAGGCGAGGGATTTTACGTCGATGAGCATGGTAGATCCTGTCCGGTCTCAGGGGGCGTGGAGAAAATGTGGGGCGCGCT
Source organism: Hyphomicrobiaceae bacterium (assembly GCA_025351355.1). Taxonomy (GTDB): domain Bacteria; phylum Pseudomonadota; class Alphaproteobacteria; order Rhizobiales; family Hyphomicrobiaceae; genus JABFRJ01. The sequence continues at coordinate 45,224 of JANXWC010000185.1, read as the reverse complement.
CGACTATCGGGAGAAGACAGGACTATCGTGGCAATTGATCATGATCCCCTCCAAAACAGCACGTCGGTGCCGCAACGATGGTTGCACACGATCGGCGTCGAACGCAAACGACGTGCAGTCCCGGCGAACACGGAGCGAGTATTTCTGTAAGGCACCGCAATGGATGCCGCCGCAAAGCCTTTTTGTGGCGCGATGCTCGGAGAATTGCGGCAAAGAGGGGATCGTGGGATATCGATTTCAGTTGTACTGGCGGCACTGTTCGGCAAGGCCGCAGTCGGCGCGGCGACAAAAGGGATAGCCGCTAAGGCCATCGCCGGTAAGGCCTCGGTAGCGGGAGCCAAGGCGATGGCAAGCCATCACGGGCACGGATCGCTGGCGCATAAAGTCGCAAGTGAACTTGCCGATGAGGCCAAGGACAAGATCGTCGATGCGGCCGCGGAGAGAGCCGAGGATACCCTGAGCAAGCGCGGCCAAAAACACGGCGACGCCTGACGGCTATCCAGTCTGATTGTTACGAAAGCGCGAAGCCGGTGTAGCCGCCTGCGGCGACCGCGTTGCAAGTTTCAACGTAAGGCGGGAAACCGATGTAGGGCATGAAGACGCGCGGCTTGCCAGGTACATTAGCGCCGAGATACCAGGAATTGCACGTTGGGAATAGCGTACCGGCGGCGATCTCGTTGACCTTCTCGACCCAGGCGTCTTCGGCCGGCAGCGTGGCTTCGATGCGGTGGAGCTGGTTGGCGCGCAGGTGCGCGATGCAATCGGCGATCCATTCGACGTGCTGCTCGATCGTGGGCAGCATGTTGGTGAGCACCGACGGGCTGCCCGGGCCGGTAATAGTGAACAGGTTGGGGAAGCCGGCCGATGATAGACCCAGATAGGTGCGCGGGCCGGCGGCCCACTTCTCGCGCAATGGGACGCCGTCGATGCCGCGAATGTCGATCTTGTTGAGCGCGCCAGTCATCGCGTCGAACCCGGTGGCGAGGATGATGACATCAAATGGCGTCGTTTTACCAGCGACGACGACGCCCTCAGGTACGATCATCTCGATTGGCAATGCGCTGATGTCGACCAGCGAGACATTGGGGCGATTGTAGGTTTCGTAATAGCCGATATCGACGCACAGGCGCTTGCAGGACAGCACGCTCTTCGGCGTCAGGAGGTTGGCCGTTGCGGGATCGTGCACGATGGCTCGGATCTTGTCGCGCACAAATTCCGCGGCGGTGTCATTGGCTTCCTTATTCAGCAGCAGATCCATGAATGAGCCGGAAAACGACAACCCGCCGCGCGCCCAGCGCGCTTCATATTCGGCGCGTCGTTCTTCCCGCGTGACCTCCAGGGCCGACTTCTGCGTGACGGGCCAGGCGATGCCGTTGCGCATCTGGCGGGCACGTTGGCGAAGATCGCCGTAGTTCGCTTTAACGGCCTGCTGTACTTCCGGCGCGAGCGGCGCATTGTGCGCGGGAACGGCATAATTCGGTGTGCGCTGGAAAACGGTCAGATGTCTGGCTTGCTGCGCGATGATCGGGATCGATTGAACGGCCGATGACCCGGTGCCGATGATGCCAACTCTAAGACCCGTGAAATCGACGTCGTGTTGCGGCCAGCGGCCGGTGTGATAGCAGGCACCCCTGAAAGTCTCCAGGCCTTCGAATTTCGGCGTGTTGGCGGATGACAGGCAACCTGTGGCCATGATGCAGTGAGTGGCCGAAACAGCCCGACCGGTGCCTGTTGTGATGCGCCAGCAGTTGAATTGCTCGTCGAACGCGGCCGACGCAATCGGCGTATCAAAATCGATGTCGCGACGGAGATCAAAGCGATCGGCGACGTGGTTGGCGTAACGCAGGATTTCCGGCTGAGCGGCGTACCGCTCGCTCCATTCCCACTGCTGCTGGAGATCATTCGAGAACTGGTAGGAGTATTCCATGCTTTCGACGTCGCAACGCGCGCCGGGATAGCGGTTCCAATACCAGGTGCCGCCCACACCAGTACCGGATTCAAAAACTCGCGCTCGGAAACCAAGTCCGCGCAAGCGATGCAGCATGTACATGCCGGCAAAACCTGCGCCGACAATGACGGCGTCGAAGTGGGCCGCATGTGGACTGTCTGTAGGTCCGCTCATGAACGTCAATTCCAAACGAAGTTCTATTTGTTGGCCGGCACTTATTGCTGGACGCGGCGGACGGCGCCACCGGTCATCCCGCCGTCGATGATCAGCTCGGTGCCGGTCATATAGGACGAGGCGTCGGAGGCGAGGAATAACACGCCGTTGGCGATCTCCTGCGCTTGTCCGACACGCGCCATCGGCACGCCTGCGGCGGCGATGGCGTGGATGTCGCGGGGGGCGTTGATACGGTTAAGGTTGGCGTCCATTTTGCCCCAGATGGCGGTATCGATGATACCGGGATGAACCGAATTGACGCGAATATTGAGATTGGCACTCGCGCACTCCATGGCGACGGATTTCGCAAACAGGCGCACGGCGCCTTTCGATGCGCTGTAGGCAGCTAGTCCCGGCGCGCCCCGCAGGCCGGCAACGGAGGACATCATGATGATCGATCCGCCACCCGCCTTGATCATCGACGGCACACAGTATTTTACCGATAGGAATACGGCATCAACGTTGACGGCCATCTGACGTCGCCACTCGGCGAGCGACATTTCGAGGACCGGACAGCCGATGGCAATGCCAGCATTGGCGACCATTGTCGTCAACGGGCCGTACTTTGTCTCGATTTCCATAACGACGTCGCGCCAGCGCGCCTCGTCCGTCACGTCCTGCTGCAGACCCCAGGCGTCGCCACCGGATTTACGGATGGCGTCCACGACGGCTTGGGCGGCACCGCCATCAACATCGGTGACTACGACGCGGGCGCCTTCGCGGGCGAGCGTTTGCGCGCAAGCGGCGCCGATGCCGCTGCCGCCGCCGGTAACGAGAGCGATTTTCCCTTCGAGCTGCTTCATGGTGCCTCCGATGCGAGACCGGTTTAGTCGCGCGAGTATATCAAAGCCGAAAATGTGGCAGGCGGGAAGCGCCCATGGCGGAGATCCGGGATAAGATAGATTGACAAGTGTCCCTAGACGGGGCGACTTTGACGCTTACGTGAAGGTTGCTGAGACAGCCGGCGTGCATGCCGAGGCATACAAATTGGTAACAATCGGTGCCGGGTAGGGTGAACGCTAGGGAGGGTCGCGATGGATGCGCATCTGGATATGGGCGAAAAGGTCCGCGACGGTTATTCCGGGACCAAACTGGCTGCGTGGGCGACGCTGGCGTTGACGTTCCTGCTGATGCTGTTCGATTTCATCGACCGGCAGATCGTCGTATCGATGCTGCCAGCGATAAAGGTCGAGTGGAACCTCAGCGACACTGAACTCGGCGGTCTTGTGTCGATCGTGTCTATCGTTATCGCGTTTTTATCGATCCCTGTGGCGCTGCTAGCCGACCGCTGGAGCCGTGTGAAGTGCGTTGTCTTCATGGCGGTACTTTGGAGTTTAGCAACAATCGCCTGCGCGTATGCCACAAGCTACAACCAGCTGTTCGCCCTGCGCGGATTAGTGGGGGTGGGCGAGGCCGGATACAACGCCGTGGGCTGCGCCATCCTGGCAAGCCTGTTTCCGACACGCATGAGGGCCGCCATTCTCGCGTCCTTTTCGGCGGCGGCCGCGGTCGGCGCGGTACTCGGAGTGCTGTTGGGCGGCATCCTGGCGAAAAACTATGGCTGGCACGCAGCCTTCGGCATCGTCGGCGCGCCCGGGCTGGTGTTGGCGACCCTCTACCTGTTTGTACGAGACTATAAGACCGTTGCGCTAACTGACGCAAAAACTCCCGCAAACCAAGCTCGGTTGGGTCTGGTCAAGATGGCGCAGTTGCTGATTACGACGCCATCGGCACTGATGATCTACGTCGGCGGCGGATTGCAATTGTTCGTCGTCTCGACGGTCTACTCGTGACTGCCGAGTTTTTTCAACCGCTACTACAATCTGGCAATGGACCAAGCCGGCGTGAAGGCTGCGGTGGTCCTGTTGTTGAGCAGTCTTGCTGCGGTCTTGTGGGGGGTTCTGGCTGACATGACCAGCCGGACCAAACCGCAAAACAAAATCTGGGTCATGGCGCTAAGCTCACTGAGTAGCTTCATCGTGCTGACGATTGCGTTCGCTGTTCTCCCCGCGGGACCACAACAATATGCAGCGATCATTGCCGGGGCCATGCTAATGACCGGGTCGATCGGATCGGTCAGTGCGATCTCCATCGATGTCGTGCACCCGGGAATGCGCGCGACGGCGGTGGCGGTGGGCGTGCTGATTGGCAATCTGCTCGGATTGGGCGCGGGACCGTTGGTTTCGGGAATGGTCAGCGACAAATATGGTCTGGCGGCGGCACTGGCTGTCGTGCCGGCGTTTGGATTGTTGGCGACAATTGCCTTCGCGCTAACCGTCGGCCTGTACAAACGAGATCTGGCTGGCATAGCCGGTATTGTGCGCAAGCCGATTGCGTTTGAGGCGCCAGCCGCGGCTTGATTTGAATGTGAGGCGTGAGGCCAGTGAATGACGGATGAATCGCCGGGCATTGTGATCATCGGAGCGGGCCATGCCGGCGGTTCGGTTGCGGCGCTTTTGCGCCAGTTCGGATGGGCACGATCGATAACGCTGATCGGCAGCGAGGCGCTGCCGCCCTATCAGCGGCCGCCCTTGTCCAAGGCATGGCTGAAAGGCGAGGCGAAACTTGCAGACCTGGAACTGCGACCAGCGGAGTTTTACGCGACAAACAAAATCGACGTACGGTTTGGAGCAACCGCCACAAAACTCGACCGGACCGCACAAGCAATTTCACTGAATACCGGCGAAATGATCCGGTACGAAAAGCTGATCCTGGCGACGGGATCGCGGCTGCGCGAGCTGGCGGTGCCCGGTCTTGAAAACGGTCCGATCCTGGAATTACGCACTATCGCCGACGCCGATCGTATCAAAGACGTGCTGCGGCCGGGGCAACGCCTGCTCATCGTCGGCGGCGGTTACGTGGGGCTGGAAGTGGCGGCGTCGGCGCGCGCGCTCGGCGCGACGGTCACTGTGATCGAACGCGAAGCGCGGCTATTGGCTCGCGTTGCGAGTGAGGCCCTGTCGGATCACGTGCTTGGCTATCATCGCGGCAAAGGCGTCGACATCGAACTTGGGGCAACGGTCGCTGCCATCCAAGGTACGGGTGGAAAGGTCACTGGCGTGCGGTTGACGGACGGGCGCATCCTCCCCGGCGACGCTGTGTTGGTGGGGATCGGCGCGACGGGTAACGATCAGTTGGCAAAAGCTGCGGGTCTGGCCTGCGGCGACGGCATCAAGGTCGACGCGGCAGCCCGCACCAGCGAAGCCAACATCTATGCGATCGGCGACTGCAGCAACCGGCCGATGCAGATGTATTGGCGCGATGTGCGGCTGGAAAGCGTGCCCAACGCGGTGGAGCAGGCCAAACAGGCGGCCAGCGACATTTGCGGCAAGCCGGTGCCGCTGGCCGAAGTACCGTGGTTCTGGTCGGATCAATTCGATATGCGGCTGCAGATGGCGGGCTTGCAATTCGACGTGGCTCGTACGGTCGTGCGGGGCAACCCAGCCGAGGGAAAATTCGCGGTTTTCCATCTCAAAAAAGATGGTTGCGTGCAGGCAGTGGAAGCGGTCAACATGACCCCCGAATACATGGGCGGCCGGCTGCTGATCGGAAAGCGTACGGTTGTCGATGCCGATCAATTGATCGATATCAGCGTGCCCATGAAACAGCTGTTGACGTCATAGGCCCCTTTTAGCAAACAATAATCAGAGGAAAACACCGAGATGCCGAAGGTTACTTTCATTTCGTATGCCGGCAAATCGTATGCGGTCGATGTGCCCGAGGGCACCACGCTGATGCGGGCGGCCGTTGACAACGGTATACCCGGCATCGATGGCGATTGCGGCGGGCAATGCGCGTGCGCGACGTGCCACGTTTTCATTGAGCCGGAGTGGCAGGCAAAGACGGGCGGACGCACCGAACCGGAAAGCGCCATGCTCGAATTCGCGGACGGCACGAAAGAGAGTTCCCGCCTTGGCTGCCAGATCACGCTGACTGCTGCACACGACGGACTGACTGTGCGGATGCCCGAAGGCCAGCACTGACACGCGCTATTTTTCAAGAACAGGAGATTTCGTCATGTCCACAGCCGCCGCCTTAGCATCCGCCCGCGATGAAGCCTATTCCACGCCTCTCGATAGCCTCGACATGAGCGACCCGAAGCGCTTCGCCGCGGGCACGACGCTGCCGTTTTTCGAGCGAATGCGCAAGGAAGCGCCGGTGCATTACCAGCCGAACGGCATGTTCGGGCCGTTCTGGTCGATCACCACCTACAAAGACATCATGGCGACCGACACCAACCACAAAGTGTTCTCGTCGGCACATGGCATCACACTGGTGGAACCACGCTCGGAAGAGCTGAAGGCGCCAATGTTCATCGCCATGGACCCGCCGAAGCACGACGACCAGCGCAAAGCGGTGAGCGGCATCGTGGCGCCGAACAATCTCGCCAACATGGAAAGCCTGATCCGCTCGCGCACGATCAGCGTGATAGAATCATTGCCGGTCAACCAGCCGTTCGACTGGGTCGAGAAGGTATCGGTCAACCTGACGACGCAGATGCTGGCGACGTTGTTCGATTTCCCCTTCGAGGACCGGCATCTGCTGCCGCACTGGTCGGATACGGCAACGACGGTACCGACAACGCCGGAGCAGTGGGACGCGCGCGAGGCCGAACTGCAGAAAATGCTCAAATATTTCGTCGGGCTTTGGAACGAGCGTGTCAATGCGCCGCCGAAGTCGGATTTGATCTCCATGCTGGCGCATAACCCGGCGACGCGCAACATGCCGCCGCGCGAGTATATGGGCAACTTGATCCTGCTGATCGTCGGCGGCAACGACACGACGCGTAACTCAATGACCGGCGGATTGAAGTTCCTCAACGAATTCCCCGGCGAATACGACAAGCTGCGCGCCAATCCCGCGGTAATCCCCAACATGGTGTCGGAGATCATCCGCTATCAGACGCCGTTAGCCTACATGCGGCGAACGGCGAACGAGGACTTCGAGATCCACGGCAAGACCATCCGCAAGGGTGACAAGTTGGCGATGTGGTACGTGTCTGGCAATCGCGACAGTGACGCCATTCCGGATGCGGACCGCTTCCTGATCGACCGCAAGAACGTGCGCAGCCATCTGGCGTTCGGGTTCGGCATCCATCGCTGCGTCGGCAACCGGCTGGCGGAACTGCAGCTGAAGATCCTGTGGGAAGAACTGGTCAAGCGCTTCCCGCGCATCGACGTGGTCGGCGAACCCACCCGTGTGCCGTCAAGCTTCGTCAACGGCTACACTTCGATGAAGGTGGTGATCCCCGGGTGATGGGAAATGACAGAAGCAATTGATCGTTATTTTCAGGCGGAACAGGCCGAAAGTTTGCTCTTCGTGGCTATCGGCTTGGTTGCGGTAGCCGCGTCGCTTTTCTTCTTACTGCGCTACGGCGACGCTATGTCGAAAGGGCTGGCAATCCCTCTGATCGCAGTGGGCCTGATACAGATCGTTGTCGGAGGCAGCGTCTACCTGCGCACGCCGCAGCAATTGTCAGCGCTTAAGATCCAGCAAACGAACGCTGGCGCAAAGTTCAAAGCGGTTGAGACGGCGCGGATGGCGACCGTGATGACCAACTTCAAGATCTATAAGATTATTGAAGTGGGCTTCATTGTTGTCGGCCTCACAATGGTTCTGATGATCGAACAACCATACTGGCTAGGGGTAGGCATGGGCATGCTGGTGCAGGGCGCGCTGATGCTACCGGCCGACATCACGGCCGAGCAACGGGGAGCCGTGTATCAGCACGCCGTCGCGCGCAGCGTGTAAACGCCGCATCACGCGAGACTAAAAAGGCGCCGCAGCGATGCGGTGCCTTTACTGTTTTGAGTTATCGCCAATTAGCTCGTGGTGATGGGAACGAGGACGAAGCCGGTGCCGTTTTTTGGGGGGGCCCGCGCCAAGCATGCCCTACAAATTCACGGGGCGTTGATCAACCGCTGAATACCCCAGCGATCAGCGCGCGTAACACTGGAAGGCTGGGCATTGCGAGCGTCGACGTCAGCACCAGCGCCATCAGCAGTAGAACCAGCAGGGAAAAACTCGTCAGGTAGCCGGCCATCACAGTGCGAGCGGCGGCAACGAACAAGCCACCGCCTGCGCCGGAGTGTTGGTTGCCGCGATTGACCCAGCGCTGTTTGGGTAAACGCCAGATCATGTAAAGTTTGACCACCGAATTGAGCAGCTGGTTGGCGTAAAGCGACCAGGTGTAATTGAGATCGGCAGCGCGGCTGTAGGTGAACAGCACCAGGGCCGTCACGAGCCGCGTCAGCGCGACGTAGACAGCATAGGCGACGAGGAACAGCGGGCCGAGCTTGATCGCCCCGACGACAGCACACAGCGGGCCAAACAGCATCGTCCACATGGCCAGCCGTTGATCGATAAGACACCACCAGATGAACAACGGCATACGGCGGGGACCAAGCGCAATGGCGCGGCTGCCGTTGCGCAGCATGTTGCCGGACCAGCGCCGGAGGTTCTCGGTCATGCGGGTGACGGCGGAGCCTTCGTAGACCTCGATGGTGATGCCGTGCGCGTCGGGCACGTAAAGCATGCGCGCGCCGATGCGGAGGAGTGCGTACCATGTGCTCTTATCGTCACCGGAGAGGAAGCGGAATTCGCCCCACAGCCAGTGATCGAGCATGTCGCGTTCGACGAGTTGGATGAACTCGCGGCTGACAATATGAGTGCCGCGAAACAGCGAGAAGCGACCAGTGAGCGTAAGCACGCGGCCTGACAACGCGTGGCTCTGCATGGCGAGGCGCCGCTGGGCGAAGCGCATGTTCAGCCACGTGCGGACCCAGGCGGGGCCATGCACGACGCAGTCTTCGTCCGACGTGACGGCGTGCAGGTTTGGATCGTCGGCGAACAGCGGCAGACATTTTCGCAATGCGCCGGGACTGAGCACGAAATCGCTGTCCATGAACGCGACGAAGTCCTGATCGGTCAAACCGTCGCGCGCCATGGCTGACAGAATGAGCGCAATAGCATTGCGCTTGCCAGATCCGGTCTGACGCACGAAGCGGACGTGCAGATCCAGATCGGAGACGATGCGGCGCAGGCACTGCTCGACGAGGGCTTCGTCGGACGCTTCCTTCGAGCCGATCCAGAGGGTGGCTGACAGATCGAGAGTGCGGATCTCTGCCGAGATCGCCGCAATGGTGGCTTCGATGGTTTCGGGGCGTTCGCGGTAGACGGTGACGAGAAAGTGCAGGCGGCGCGGACGCCAGCCCGCTTCCCAAGTGCTGGCGGCACGACCGGCGAGGCGCGGATAGGTGCTGCGGGCATAGATGGCGGCGCGGACGACATGGGTAAGCCACCACGAATAGCGCCAGAGGCCGAAGATCCCGAGAATGCCAAAGAGTGTGCGACCGTGCTGCCACCAGATATTGGCCGGCAACAGCGACGCGACGAACGCGCACGCAGCTACATACACGGCGATGCCGCACACGACGGGCAACGTCCACTTGCGCGGCGAAACCATGGATCAGCCGCCGACCGGGCGCGGTGAGCGCGACCAAAAGGCGAAGCTGCTGGAGAGGGCGCGGCGGAACCAACCGCTATGTTCGGCGGTGGATGGCGCGCCGGCGACTGGCACCGATGCGGAAGTGGTGGCGGCCGATTTGGTGGGGTTCGCTCCGGTCCAAGGTTGCGACAACACGGCAAGGCCGATCATCGTCACCGCGGGCAACCCGTCGCGATAGACGTTGGCATCGTCGGGACGGACGGGACCTGCAAGCAAAAGCCGAACCGCAGCCATGCCATCGTCGCGGTGCGGAGCGCCGGTGTTCTGACTGCTGCCGGCGACGCTGCGGTTGCTTTGGGCGCTGCGAGCCGGATTGATCTCGGCAACGGTTGCCTTGAAGTTTTGGCGCGTTGCTGGGACATGGACGACTGCGGGCGCGCCGAGTTGGACGTGCAACAACTGATCCTGGCGGAGGTAGGCGGTCACCGTGCGTTGTTCTGCGCGCTCGATGACTGCAGCAACATCGCCTTTCCTCACCGTGGCGGTATCGGCGTGCGTGAGATCACGCAGCACACCGTCGAACGGCGCGCGCAGGGACAACCGATCACGTTGATTGATAAAAGCTTGGTGGCGCTGCTGTGCGACCAGGATATCCGCCTCGGCCAGTTCGATCTGTGCGGCAAGATTGTCCATATCGCCAACGACGGTCTGACCGACAAATTCGATCGAGCCGGTATTCTCCCGAGACAAAGACGCACGCGCACTCACATCGAGCCCTTTGAGAGCGATGGCCTGTTTCAAACTGACGATGCGTTGGCGGAGCTGCGCCAATGGTCCAACGGCGGTAGCGGGAAGCTGTCGCAATTCCTTCTGGGCGGCCTGCAACTTGGCATTGAGCCCCTCGATCTCCGCGTTAGCATGTGCTGATTTTAAATTGGACAATCCGGCAAGCGCACCCAGGCGCTTCTTCTCGCTCTCGAAACGTCGCGCCAGGAAAGCAAGCTTGTTCTCGCGTTCGCGGATGCTGATCTCGGCTTGCTCGATCTCGCGCTCAAGAACCGTGTCCGAAATTTTCAAGACCACGTCGCCGACTTTGACGGCATCACCCGGCTTGAAGGTAGTCCATGTCACGACGCCGTCACCGAGCGAGACGAGTGATTGCGTCGGCGCGGAAATCATCGACGTCGGCGCTTCGAGCCAGAACAGGCTGGTGTAGAGCAGCGAGCCGAGATAACCGACGGCGGCGATGCCGATCGCGGCGTAAGCGACCGACATCGCGATAGTGCGCAGGACGCGCCTGGGTGCGGATCGTTTCGCCGAATCAACCGGGGCGACCAACTCGGCGACCGCGAGCGGAGCGCCGAGGCGCTGGATCGTTTCGCCGACGGTGGCCATGTTGCCGCGCATCAGCTGCTCGACGAAATGATAAAGCAGATCGTGCTCGCGCTGGCCGAGTCCGCGAAAGGCGACCACCGCGCGTCCTGTGGAAGGCGTCCAACTTTCGAGTTCGCCGGTAGCGTCGAAACGGATTTCCAAACCCTGGAACGGTAAGCCGACTTGCAGACTGCTTGGCTGTCGGTTGGATATCAGTGGCAACTTTTCTGTTTCAGGCGTCGCGGGAAGATCGATCGCAACACCGCCGACGCTCCATTCCGCCACCGCATAGGTGACGCCGTCAATGGTGACACGCATCGGCGCCTTCACCCACAGGTGCCGCCGCATATCCGCGCGCTCATGAGTAAACTGCAACGCCAACACACACCTCGAAAATCACCGCAACCGTAACGCTCGAATGCTTCGCCGCGACGTCGGGCTCCAACGCATGCGGCTGCCGAATGGCATGAACCACGCCATGGCAAGCACTGCAAGGTATTGAAAGTGCATTTGGAAAATGCCGGAAATCGCCGCCCGGATCAAGAGCACGAAATCGGGACAGAAAACGATATTTGGAGGTGGGTTGCGTGATCTGTTTGCCTATTGGAAAGGCAGTCTGCCATCGGCATACGCAGGTCGCATAGGCGAGCCAATCCGTACTCGTGTTAATACTGTCATGGAAAGCGGCCTATGATGACGGAATAGTCTGACACGTTGGATCCGTACACGAAACGATTTGCCATCCGTCGCGTTTGCCTGACCGACGCAGATCACACATTGCGGGACACCTGACGACCACTAGCGATTATGTTCGACGGTGGACCGGGCACCCGTCTTTGGCAAATGGCTGCTCGATTTTGGTCATTAGAGGATATTGAAATGTCATTGTCTCAGGCGCTGCGAAGCGTAATGGTCCTCGACAGGGCGGAGGCCGTGACGCCCCTGCCGACAATCTCACTGCCAACGATTAGCGTGATCGGCCTCGGCTATGTCGGCGTCGTTTCGGTAGGCTGTTTCGCAGCACGCGGCTTTACGGTCATCGGCGTCGACCTCGATAAGGCAAAAGTGGCTGTAGTCGCGTCCGGCCATGCGCCGATTGTCGAAAAGGGATTGGCCCAACTTATTGCGCAAGGCTTCAAGGCGCAGCGCATCCAGGCGACCGACGACATTCACCGCGCGGTGCTGGATAGTGACGTGACACTACTCGCAGTCGGCACTCCGACTGGTATCGATGGCGGCTGTGATCTTACTTGCGTCCGCTCGGCGAGCCGCGCCATCGGCGAGGCGCTGGCGCACAAATCCAGCTATCACTGCGTCATCTTGCGCTGCAGCGTGCCCCCTGGCACCACCCAAAGCGTTGTCGTGCCGGAAATCGAGGCTGCTTCGGGCAAGACTTTGGGTCGCGACTTCGGTGTCTGCTTCAGCCCGGAGTTCCTCCGCGAGGGTTCAGCGATTGCCGATTTCGACGCCCCGTCGAAAATCGTGCTTGCAGCCAGCGACGCGCGCGCCGAAGCCGTCGCTCGGCAGCTTTTGGCATCGCCCGGACAGCCCATCCTTGTCACCACCATGCCGGCCGCCGAAACCGTCAAATACGTCGACAACATCTGGCACGCGGCGAAAGTGGTATTCGCCAACGAAGTCGGCCGTTTCTGTAAACCCCTCGATGTCGACAGTCACGAAGTGATGCGACTTTTTGTGGCCGACACCAAGCTCAACCTGTCGCCCTACTATCTGCGGCCGGGCTTTGCCTTCGGTGGATCTTGCCTGCCCAAGGAAGTGCGCGCGGCGATGCATATCGGTGCCCAAAACGCAGTGCGTATGCCGCTGATCGAAAGCCTGCTTCTCTCCAACGAGCAGCAGATTGCCGATGCACACAAGCTGATCGCCCAGCTTATGATGCGCTTCGATGGCCAAACCGTGGGGATCCTCGGACTGACCTTCAAATCGGGTACCGATGACTTGCGCGAGAGCCCGATGCTCGAGTTGATGGCGCGCCTCCAGCAAGACCGGATGCGTGTCCGCATCTATGATCCCAATCTACAACTCGGCCAGCGACTGTCGGCCCAGGCCAAAGAAATTCGCCTAGCCCATGCGCACCTCGCGCCGGCTCTCGATGCCCTTGAAACCGGTGGCCTATTGGACACCTTGCCGACCGTGATGAACGCCAGCGATGTGGTCGTCGTTGCGCACGAAACTGCCGCCATCCGCACGGCAGTGCAACATCGGCGCGGCGGCGTGCACGTGGTCGATCTCATCCGCTTGTTCGCTGAAGTGCCCGGCGACGCAACTTATCATGGCTTCAGTTGGTAGCGGTGCGTGTCCATTGAGCAGCCCAGGGATTGACAGGTTGGTTTCTGCCGGGGTCAATGTGCGGGCTTTTAAATTGGGGGAATTCATGTCGAACGATCAAATAGAGGGCACGGCGGCCGTCGACCGCATCGGCAATCCGGGATTGCTGATCCCGCTTGGGCTGCAGCACGTGCTGGTGATGTATGCCGGCGCGGTTGCCGTGCCGCTGATCATCGGTCGCGCCTTGAAACTGACGCCGGAGCAGGTGGGGCTGCTGGTCAATGCCGATCTGTTCGCCTGCGGATTGGTCACAATCATTCAATCGCTCGGCGTCACGCCGTTCTTCGGCATTCGCTTGCCGGTCATGATGGGCGTGACGTTCGCGGCGGTCGGGCCCATGCTGGGGATCGCCGGCAACGAGTCTCTCGGCGACCCCATGGCGCGTCTGACGCTGATTTTCGGGGCGACCATCGCCGCCGGTATCTTTACCGTGCTGGTCGCGCCGCTCATGAGCTATTTGCTCAAACTATTTCCGCCGGTCGTGACGGGGTCGATCATCCTGATGATCGGCATTTCGCTGATGCGCATCGGCGTCAATTGGGCGGCTGGTGCCAGCGTCCCGACGCTCCCGGGCTACGGTGATCCCTATAATCTCGGGATGGCGGCGCTGGTGCTGTTGTTCATCCTGCTCATCACCCGGTTTTTCACCGGCTTCCTGTCGAACATCGCCGTGTTGCTAGGCATCGTGCTCGGCTGCGCACTGGCGTGGCAGCTCGGCTCGATGAACTTCGCGAAGGTCGCGGCTGCGCCGTGGTTCGCGGTGATCACGCCGTTCCAGTTCGGATTGCCGACCTTCGATATCGCCAGCACGATCACGATGTGTGTAGTGATGATCGTGGTGATGATTGAATCGACCGGCATGTTCCTGGCGCTCGGCGAAATGACGGGCAGGCACGTGCAAAAGGACGACCTGACGCGCGGCTTGCGCACGGACGGTCTCGGCACGATCATCGGCGGCGTCTTCAACACCTTCCCCTACACGTCGTTCTCGCAGAACGTCGGACTGGTCGGATTGACTGGAGTCAAATCGCGCTTCGTGTGCGTGGCCGGCGGCGTGATCATGCTGATCATGGGGCTGGTGCCCAAGCTGGGCGCGCTGGTTGAAGCGGTACCTCTGTTCGTGCTCGGCGGCGCCGGTATCATCATGTTCGGCATGGTTGCGGCGACCGGCATCCGCATCCTCTCGGACGTCGATTTCAAAGGCAGCCGTTTCAACCTGTTCGTGGTGGCACTGTCTGTCGGCTTTGGATTGATCCCGTTGGTCGCACCGACGTTCTTCGCCAAGTTGATCGACGCCTACAAACCGATGAAACCGCTGTTGGAGTCGGGCATTCTGTTGACCTCGTTCGCAGCCGTCCTGTTGAATTTGTTCTTCAACGGCGTTGGTTCCTCTGATGAGGCGCATCGTGGTGCGGTACGTGCATCGATGGCGAGCGAAGCTTGAGCGCCTCGCAGTGATGTAGGTTGGGTCAAGCGCTTCAGCGCGACCCAAAAAACCACACGCGGTGTGTGCCGCTGTTGGGTCGCGCAGGAGCTTGACCCAACCTACAGATACCTCAACGCGGGGCGGGAGATGGTCGCATCATCCCGCCCGTCGCGCGTTTTGCAACACCGCCGGATTGACGACGTTGATCGGCGTGCCCGCTTCATAAGCCAGTATCTGATCGAAGATGTCTTCGAACTGCAGTTGGTACTCGTCGGAGGTGACGTAGCCGATGTGCGGCGTGGCTACGACGTTGGGCATGGTGAGCAGCGGGTGCGTGGTGTCTCGGAGCGGTTCGTCCTCGTAGACATCGATGGCGGCCATGCCGGGGCGTCCCGACTGCAGGGCTGCAATGAGCGCGCCCGGTGCGATCAGTCCGGCACGCGAGGTGTTGACCAGCAGCGCCGTCGGCTTCATGCGCGCGAGATCGGCAGACGCGACGATGTGACGGGTGGCATCGACCAACCGCATCTGCAGTGAGATGACGTCGCAGGCGGCAAAGAACTCGGCATTGTCGGCGGCAATCATGCAACCATCTGCAAATGCTGCGGCATGCGATGACGCGCGGGCCAGAACAAGCACACCCATGTCGAAAGCCTTGGCGTAGCGGGCGACAGCACGGGCGATACGGCCATATCCATACAAGCCGAGCGTCTTGCCGCGCAGGGACGAGCCGACGCCGATCTGCCAGCGACCAGCTTGCAATGCCGCCATCTGCTGGGGAATCTGCCTGACGGCGGCGAGGATCAGGCCCCAGGTCAGCTCCGCCGCCGCATAGGATGGCGAACCCGGGTGCTGGCTCGACGAGACGATGATGCCGAGACGGGTGCAAGTGTCGACGTCGATGTGCGGGTAAACGCTGCGCTGGCTGATCAACCGCAGTTTCGGCAACCGCTCCAGCAGCGGCGTGCGGACCTTGGTGCGCTCGCGGATCAGCACGAGCGCCTCGGTTTGCGCCAGCCGCGCCGCCAAGCCATCGGTGTCCAGGAGATGATCATTCCACACAGTGACGGCATGGCCCTCGAGTTTTGTGAAGCAAGGCAGCGTCCGCAGCGTGTCGAAATAATCGTCGAGGATGGTGATGTTCATGGCGCGCTCCGTCACTCCGGCCAGCGCAGAAGCTGATCAGCCACTTCGACCTTGGTGCGCGCCACGTTCATCATCATGGCCAGTATCGTATAGTAGCCCTGCACGCCGATCAGGTCGATGACGCCGGGCTCGCCGAAAGCAGCGACCGCGCGTGCATAGGTCGGATCAGAGACGCGCTTGTTGACCTGCAGTTCGGCCGTGAAGTCGTAGGCCGCAGCTTGGACTTCGCTCAGTGCAATCGGGCGACGACCGTCGGCAATGGCCGTGATGATTGCCTCGTCCAGGCCCGCTTCCAGGGCGAACTTGCTGTGCGCCACCCACTCATAGCTCTGCGTCCAGCCACGCGCCGTCTGCAGGATCACCATTTCTGACACGTCCTTCGGCAGCCGGTTGCGGTAACGCAGGTAGTCGCCCATCGCTTTGGCGCGCAGCATCACCTCCGGCGAGCGCAGCATCACACAGAACGGACCGAGCGGCGGATAGCCGCGGCCCGCGCTGAATTCGGCGGTCGCGCGTTGCTGCTCATCGGTCAGTTCGTGAGCGGGTATAGGCGGGAGCCTTTCAGAAGATGCTTTGGCAGGCGTTAACGCATGGATCGCTGATTCCTGCGGCGTTTGCTGGCTCATTCTGCTACTCTCCGACTTTGACGGCCCCAATTTCGGCGACCGATTTCCCTCTTATGCCCGCTCTGCTTCGGCTCTGGTATACTGAACCTGCATAGCACCCCGAAGAATGGCACTCGCAGGTCGCCATGCAGCCGTTCATAATGAGAACACGTTTGACCCGACACTGCCGATCGACCACTTTGAGTGCCACGACAACGCCCCTTCCAGCCCAAGTCGAGCCCCCGCTATGAGCACAGTCGTCGAAACCACCACCGATATCGTCCCGCGCATCGAAGCCGCCGCCGCCAAGATGGCACGCGCCAAGCAGGCCGTCGGCAAAATAGTATTCGGCCAGGAGCATGTGATTGAGCGCGTGCTGGTGACGCTGCTGTCGGGCGGGCATGGATTGCTGATCGGCGTACCCGGGACCGCCAAGACGTTGATGGTTGAGACGTTCGGCAAGGTGCTTGGGCTTGACGCCAAGCGCATCCAGTTCACACCAGACTTGATGCCGTCGGACATCATCGGTTCGGAAGTGCTGGAAGAAGCTCAAGGCGCGGGCGGCGGAAGGCGCTCGTTCCGCTTCATCAAGGGGCCTATTTTCGGCCAACTCCTGATGGCCGACGAAATCAACCGCGCCAGCCCGAAAACACAATCGGCGCTGTTGCAGGCGATGCAGGAGCACCATGTTTCGGTGGCTGGTGCGCGTTACGACTTGCCGCAGCCGTTCCACGTGCTGGCAACGCAAAACCCGCTGGAGCAGGAAGGCACCTATCCCCTCCCAGAAGCGCAGCTCGATCGCTTTCTGCTGCAGATCGACGTCGGCTATACCGACCTCGCCGCGGAGCGCCGCATGCTGTTTTCGACGACCGGCATCGAAGCCGCCAAGGCTGAAGCGGTGGTGACGGCAGAGGAACTGATGGCGATCCAGCGCCTGGTGCGTCAAATCCCGGTGCCGGACAAAGTCGTGGAGTCCATTTTGAAGTTGGTGCGCGCGGCGCGTCCCGGCACCGGTCAGGGCGCCGAAACCGACCGCCTCATCGCCTGGGGCCCAGGACCGCGCGCAAGCCAAGCCTTGATGCTGGCGATCCGTGCCAAAGCGCTGTTGGATGGCCGGCTCGCACCCTCGATCGACGACGTCATGGCGCTGGCGGATCCGGTGCTCAAGCATCGCATGGCGCTGTCGTTCTCGGCCCGCGCCGAAGGCGCAACTCTGGCCAGCGTCATTGGCAATCTGACCAAAACTTTGGAGTAGACACTGCGTGGCGCTTCGCTCGAAAGCAGGTCCTACAGCAAGCGGATCAGACAGGCTGGCGCTGCTCGGCCATGAGGCCGAAGGCCATGGCTTGGCGGATCGCGTGCCGGAATTGAGCCTGGAAGCACAGCGTATCGCGGCGACAGTTGCGCATGGCGTGCACGGGCGTAGGCGCTCAGGGCCCGGTGAAAATTTCTGGCAATTCCGCCAGCTCCAGGCCGGCGACCCGACGCACCTGATCGATTGGCGCCGCTCAGCCAGCTCCGACCATCTCTACATCTGCGAACGCGAGTGGGAGACTGCGCATACGGTGTGGTTGTGGCCGGACTTGTCGCCGTCAATGGCATTTAAAAGTCACCTCGCGCCGATCACCAAACGCGAACGGGCTTTGGTATTGATGTTTGCCCTCGGCGAATTGCTGATTCGCGCCGGCGAGCGCATCGCCGTCATGGGCGTGACGCAGCCATCGCAGTTCCGCAAGACCACGACCAAGATCGCTGAAATGCTGAGCGCGCGCCTGAAAGACAAATCGCTGATCGCCAGCACACCACCGGAGGAACGTATCGGCCGCTTTGCTTCGACTGTCTGGATCTCCGACTTTCTCGACCCGATCGAGACGATTGCGCCGCGGATGCGCTCGCTGGCGGCGAACGGCGCCGTTGGCCACCTGATCCAAGTGCTCGACCCCGCCGAGGAAACGCTGCCGTACGCGGGCCGCACCGAATTCGTCGGCATCGAAGGCTCGGAGCGTTGGATCGCCGATCGGGCGGAAGGACTGCGCGCAGCCTATCAGGCTCGGCTCGCCGCTCATCGAGATGAACTGGCGACGCTCTGCCGCAATCTCGGCTGGTCGTTCGCCGTGCATCACACCGACAAGCCCGCTACCGAACCGGTCCTGGCGCTGATCCTGCGGCTGGCCGGCCAGGATGCCACCATCGCCAAGGCTGCGATAGTGCCGTCAAATGCCATCGAGGCAGCCTCATGAGCCAGACCCCACCACCGTCATCCCGGAAATTCGTTCGCGCTATGCGCGAACGGATTATCCCGGATCTTGATCCGTCGGCGTTTTTCGCGATCGAGGCACCCATTTTCATCACATCTGGCCTGCCAAGATCCCGGAGAACCGCCGCATATAAAATGCGCGACGGCTTCCGGGATGACATTGGTTGTAGGTTAGAAATCAACGAGGCCACGCGATGAATTTTGGCGGGCTGGCGTTCCTCAATCCGATGCTGCTGGGCGGGCTGGTGGCGTTGCCGCTGATCTGGTGGTTGCTGCGCGCGGTGCCGCCAGCGCCGGTGCGTATTCTGTTTCCGGCGACGCGTATCCTCGTCGGCCTGCCGCCGACCGAGAAACAATCGGACCGGACGCCGTGGTGGCTGACGGCACTGCGCTTGCTGGCTGCCGCTGCGCTTATCTTCGCGCTGGCAGAACCGATCCTCAATCCGACGCCGAAAACGGCGCTCGCTGGCAAAGGCCCTATTGTCCTGGCTATCGACAACGGCTGGGCGTCGGCCGCGCGGTGGTCCGACCGCCGCGCCGAAATCGAGCGGCGCATCACCGAGGCCGAGGCCCAAGGGCGGGCGCTGGTCATCGCGCCGATGGCTTTCACATCCAAGACGCCGGCCTATCGCATCGAAGCGCCGGTGCAGGCTCGCTCCACGATGGCGGCACTGGAACCGCAGCCGTTCGCGCCGGATCGCGCGCGCGCCGCTGATGCGCTCGGCGAGACCTTGAACGGGCAGCCGGACGCTTCCATCATCTGGCTTACCGACGGCGTCGATCACGACGGCAAAACAGCCGCGTTCGCCGAGCGGTTGAAGTCCTTCGCGAACGGTGGATCGACAATCGTCATCGAGAACGGCCCGAACCAGGAACCCGTCGGTGTAGCGGCCAGCCTCGGTCAGGGCGGCCGGCTCGAAGCCCATGTCATGCGCACGGCGGGCCCGGAACGGCGCGGCCTGATCCATGCCCTGAGTGCGCGTGGCCAGCGCCTGGGTGAGACAACGTTTACGCTGTCAACTGCCGGCAATCGTGCCGACGTGCGCTTCGACTTGCCGCTGGAACTCCGCAACCAGGTCGCGCGGATCGAGATCGCCGGTGAACGCTCGGCGGGTGCAGTGCATCTACTCGATGCCCGCGCCCAATGGCACCGCATCGGTATCCTTTCTGGTGCCAGCCGCGAGCAGGCGCAGCCGTTGCTGGCGCCGCTGTACTATATCGAGCGCGCACTCAAACCGTTCGCCGAGATCGCCCGCGACGAGGATGCCAACTTATCCAAGTCGATCACCAACCTGATCAAAGGCAACATTTCCGTTCTCACGCTGGCCGACATTGGCATCCTGCCGAAGGACATTCACGACAAGGTCAATGCCTGGGTGCGCAAAGGCGGCGTGCTCGTACGCTTTGCCGGCCCACGCCTCGAAAATGGCGGCGACGACCTGTTGCCGGCGCCGCTCCGTTCGGGCGGTCGAGCTTTGGGTGGTGCGCTGTCGTGGTCAACGCCACAACCGCTGGCGCCGTTCACTGACGACAGCCTGTTTGCCGGTTTGGCAGTGCAGCCGGATGTGCTGGTCAACCGGCAGGTGCTGGCCGATCCGGCGCGGCTTGGCAACGAGACCAAAATCCTGGCGCGCCTGAAAGATGGCACGCCGCTGGTCACCAGCGCCAAGCGTGGCGAAGGGCAACTCGTGCTGTTCCACATCACCGCCAACTCGGACTGGTCGAACCTGCCGCTATCGGGCCTGTTCGTCGAGATGCTCCGGCGCATTGCCACGCTTGGTAAACCTGGCGGCGTCGGCGATGTCACCGCCGATGATCCGATAGCCACGACCTCGGCCGATCAGGTCGCGGCCGAAACCGCCGAGGTTCTCGCCCCCACTCAGGTCCTCGACGGTTACGGCATTCTGAAGTCTCCGCCTCCGACAGCCCAGGCCATTACCGCCCGCCAGTTGGCCGATGCCAAACCGTCCGCCGAACACCCGCCCGGCCTTTATGGGCCATCGGCCAATCCGCGCTCACTCAATCTGCTGTCGGCAAAAACCGTGCTGGCGCCGCTCCCGCCGCTGCCGTCCGGCTTCGAACGACGCGCCCTGGAAGGTACCTCGGCGCGCCCTTTGAAACCTCACCTGTTATCCCTGGGACTCGCCTTGCTGCTGATCGACATCATCGCCACCCTCTGGCTCTCCGGCGCCTTCGGCTCCTTCGGTCGCAAAGCCATTCAGCGTGCCGCGATGATTGCTCTCGTCGCTGGCCTCCTGTCCGCAATGCTGGACACCTCAGGCAATTCAGCCGTCGCCGGAACCCCCTCCCCCGGTGCGTGGGAGGGTTGGGGTGAGGGGGCTGCTGCAGTACGCTCGAATGCACCAATGGGAATTTTACCGCCGTCAAAGGCCCCCTCACTTGACCATCGGACATCCCCTCCCCAAGGGGAGAGGACAAACCCACCGCCGTCCGAGTTGTTGCCTTCTCCCCTTGGGGAGAAGGTCGGCGAATCCCGGATGAGGGGGTGTTCGAATTGCGTCACTGGCAACGGGGCTGCCACCAAACTCGCGCAGTTCTTTCCGCAAGTTCCACAGGGACGCGGCGGGCTCAACCTGCCGCCACCCCGGCCAGCGCAAATTGTGCCAGCTGGCCCAGACGGCCGTGCAATAGCGGCAACCAGCAAAGCCACCTTCGGCTATGTATTGTCCGGCGACGCTGCCACCGACCAGACCAGCCAACAGGGCCTGCGCGGCCTCGCAGCCTTCCTCAGCGCCAAGACTGCCGTCGACCCCGGCGAGCCCACCGCCATCAATATCGCCACCGACGAAATCACGTTTTATCCGGTGCTTTACTGGCCGGTACTCGCCAACGCGCAGGCTTTGCCGGAAGCCACCCTCGCCAAGATCGACGCCTACATGAAAAACGGCGGCATGATTATCTTTGATACGCGCGACGCTGGCACGGCCTTGCCACCGGGCTTCGGCCCCCAATCGCAAGGCGGCACGCCGCTGCAACGGTTGCTCGGCAACCTCGATCTGCCCAGGCTTGAGCCGGTGCCGGAAACGCACGTACTGACCAAGTCGTTCTATCTGTTGCGCACCTTCCCCGGCCGCTACGACAATGGCCAACTCTGGGTCGAGGCCGAAGCGCCGTCCGACACTGGTCAGGGCCGCCAGGCCCGCCGCGTCGATGGCGTCTCCTCCATTCTCGTTACGTCGAATGATTTTGCCTCGGCCTGGGCATTGGATGCGCGCAATCAACCCATCTACCCCGTGGTGCCCGGCGGCGAACGCCAACGCGAAATGGCCTTCCGCACCGGCGTCAACATCGCCATGTACGCCCTCACCGGCAACTATAAAGCCGACCAGGTCCACGTCCCCGCGCTGCTGGAAAGGCTGGGGCAGTGATGATGGGGCATCAAGGATCTATCGAGCAATCCGTCGCCATTGCCCGGGACCTACGCCGCAACATGACGCCAGCGGAACGGAAGCTTTGGCGCGCGCTGCGTGCGTTGAACGCCGACGTTGGCATTCACTTTCGCCGTCAAGCGCCTATCGGCCGCTTCGTCGCCGACTTCTGTGAGCACACCCGCAAGATCGTGATCGAAGTCGATGGCGGACAGCATGGCGAGCCGGATGGTCTTGCCCGAGATGCGGAGCGAACGGCGTGGCTTGGAACTCAAGGCTATCGCGTTCTTCGCTTTTCGAACACCGAAGTTCTGACGAATCTCGAGGGGATCATGATCTCTGTCATGGCAGCTACAGGTACGCTTCCCGCTGACAGCAGTGTCATGGTCGATAACATCATCACTCCTCCACCATTTAGCTCTAAAGCCCTGGCGCGTTTGGCACGTCGCCAAGCGAGCGCTGCCATGCGCGGTACCCCCACCCCTAACCCCTCCCCACAAGGGGGAGGGGAATTCCGTCGGCGTTCGAGACCGCCGCAGACCGACACCAGTTCGCCGGTTGTGGCATGCTCCGACCCAGCCGCAATTACCAGCCAGACTCCCTCCCCCCTTGTGGGGGAGGGTTGGGGTGGGGGGGCTGCCGCCGCAACCGCCGGTGACGTACTCCCGTCGAAAGCCCCCGCATGACCTGGTCCATCGACACGTCTCCCCTTCTGCCGACGCCCGTCTTCTGGGTGGCAATCGCAATCGCTGCTGCCCTGATCGGTTTCCTCCTCTATCGCCGTTCGCGCGGTGCGGCTTTGCGCGGCCTGGCGCTCGGTGCGCTGCTGCTGGCGATTGCCAATCCGACCTTGCGCGAAGAGGAGCGACAGAGCCTCGCCAATATCGCCGTCGTGGTGATGGACGAGAGCACATCGCAGACGCTGGCCGATCGGCCCGAACAGACCGCCGCTATCCGCCGTGAACTCGAAACGCGATTGGCCGCAGTTCCCAATCTCGACGTGCGCTTCGTTTCATCAGCCAAGCCCGGCAGTGATGGCCCGCCCGGCACCAACCTGTTTGCCGATCTCAATCGCGCACTGGCCAATACGCCCACCGACCGCCTCGCTGGCGTGATCATGGTCACCGACGGTCAGGTACACGATGCACCGACATCGGCGGCGGCTCTCGGCTTTGACGCGCCGGTGCATACGTTGCTGACCGGCAAACCCGGCGAATTCGATCGGCGCATCGAAATCGTCAAGGCACCGAAATACGGCATCGTCGGCTCGACGCGCGAAATCGAAGCGCGCGTCTTGGAGAACGGCAAGTCGCCGGCCGGCAGCAGCGCGCAAGTGACATTGAAAATCCGCCGCGAGGGCAAACCCGACGACACCGTGCGCACCGCCATCGGCCGCACGGTTATGATCCCCATGCCGTTCCCGCATGCCGGGCAGAACATCGTCGAGATCGAGGTGTCGCCTGTCGAGGGTGAACTGACCGCCGCCAACAACCGCGTCGTCGTCGTTGCAGAGGGCGTGCGCGAGAACCTGCGCGTGCTGCTGGTCTCCGGCGAACCGCATGCCGGCGAGCGCACCTGGCGCAACCTGCTCAAGTCGGATGCGGCTGTCGATCTCGTGCACTTCACCATTTTGCGGCCGCCGCTCAAGCAGGACGGCACGCCGATCAACCAGCTGTCGCTGATCGCCTTCCCGACGCGCGAATTGTTCTCCGATCGCATCAAGGATTTCGATCTGATCATCTTCGATCGCTACCAGAACCGCGACAACATCCTGCAGCAGCTCTATTACGACAACATCGCCAAGTACGTGGAGAACGGCGGCGCCTTGCTGGTGGCCGCCGGCGACGATTACGCCACGCCGCAAAGCATTGCCAACACACTGCTCGCCCCAGTACTGCCGGCGCAACCCACCGGCCGCCTGATCGAACGCGCATTCCGCGCACACCTCAGCCCCGACGGATTGAAGCATCCCGTCACCCGTGGCCTCGCAGGCTCCGCCAATGCTGCTGGAGATACCAATCAACCGACTTGGGGCCAATGGTTCCGGCAGGTCGACGTGCAGTCCGCACGCGGTCGCAATCTGATGACCGGCCTCGAGGATCGGCCGTTGCTGGTGCTCGATCGCAAAGGCAAGGGGCGCGTGGCACTCCTGGCGTCGGATCAGGCATGGTTGTGGGCGCGCGGCTATGACGGCGGCGGCCCGCACACCGATTTCCTGCGCCGGCTGGCGCACTGGCTGATGAAAGAGCCAGACCTCGAAGAAGAGCGGCTGTTGGCGAGTGCCAAAGGTCTGAAGCTGACCATCGAGCGGCGCACCATGGAAGAAAGCGTGCGACCGGTCATTCTGTCGGAACCGGGCGGTCAAAACCAAACGATCACGCTCGAGAAAGCCGGCCCAGGCTTTTGGCGCTCGGCAGTGGATGTAAAAACGCCCGGCCTTTACAAACTGCAGACGCAATCGACCGCAGGCGGGCTCACAGCCGTCGCATTGGCCGGCATCGACGATCCCAAGGAAATGAGCGAAGTCGTCGCCACCGATGAGAAAATGAAACCGATCGCGGAGGCTACCGGCGGCGGCGTGTTCTGGACCCGCGGCAACGGCTTGCTGTCGTCATCGACCGGCGTCGACATACCCCGCATTTCGATGTTGTCGAACGCACGCGTCCTCGCCGGCAATGGGTGGCTCGGACTCAAGGACCGCGAAGCCTTCGTGACGAAAGGTGTGAAAGTTACGCCGATGTTCACGGGCCTTGCCGCTCTCGCCGGGCTGCTGGCACTGATTGCGCTGGCCTGGTGGCGCGAAGGTCGCTGAGCGCCGGGAGGACGAGCGGCGCGAAGGTCGCTGAGCGGCAGGAGCACGAGTGGCGCGAAGGTCGCTGAGCGTCACCGCGACAACGGTAAGTCACCGACCCTTACAAATCCTCGGCTTCAATGGCAGCTTCCGGATCATATGCCGACGCAGCCCGTCACTTGGCGAAACGGTGAAATTGCCCCAGTGCAGAAAAGCAGATCACGATTGCAGAAGCGATGGGTTCATTGCGCGGAAAGCCGAGACTGTTGGCGCCGAGTATTGTAGCACTCATCTGTGCTGGTTTAGGATTGCAAGTTCCACCGCGGAGGACGAGGGTATGGAGCAACACTCCGACGCGGTATTCGTGGCCAAAGACCACGACCGCTTTGACGATGCGATCTCGTACCCGCATGGCCGATTCGACCTGAAAGTATCGGCGAAAGATACAAACGGGGCTCTATGCATCTACGAACTCCATCACACTAAGATAGCAGGCCCTGGGTTCCATTTGCATCATGAACAGGATGAGTGGTTCTTCGTGATCGAGGGGGATTTCGTTTTCCAGGTTGGGGAAAAAACGTACAAGGTTGGACCAGGAGCGTCACTGTTTGCGCCGCGTAAAGTCCCCCACGCATTCGTCAACACCACCAACACGGGCAAGTTGATAATTCTGCTGCAGCCGGCCGGCACGATAGAGCAACTTTTCCGGGCAGGAGGAGCTAAACAGAATGCGACTGTGGATGAACGTCACGCACTTAATCGAGCGCATGGGTTGGAAAGTATTGGCCCACCACTCATGGTCCCCGGGCGATGAAATCTGACATGATTAACACCGTTACAGTACAGCATCGTTCTGTCGACCAGCAAGTGTCGGCAAGCGTCGGCTTTCATATCTTTGGCTATCAGATGAAATATTCGCTGTAGCGATTCTGTCTCCGACAGCTTGTGGCCCGAGGCCGTCGAACACCGTCGCCCTTGAGCACGCTCGAAAGTGGGGGGTAAGCTGCCGAAGGTCAAGATTTCGGCAGCTATCTGGGGTCCTGCTGCCGGTGGCGGAAGCACTCGCGACCGGTGAGTCCTGACCCTGACCGGACAATTTGCAGGGCAGCAAATTATACGACCATTGCGCAACCCGGGTCCTATGCGCTCCACGTGCTCGCTACATCACAAATTTTGCGTTAACGGTTTCACCTGGATCAATCCCTCTGGGGGGAGAATATGACCATGCGTTTTGCCGGGGATTTATTCGTATGACGGGAAGAGTGTTCATCAATTATCGTCGAGAAGACAGTGCCTCAGGTGCTGCACGACTGCGCGACCGCTTGGTTAGTTCGCTTGGCGCGGGTCAAATTTTTATGGACGTCGACAATCTGTCGGCTGGTCAACGGTTCGACAAGGAACTGGAGAGGGCGCTGGCGAATACCGAGGTATTCCTCGCTGTGATAGGTCCTCGATGGTTGGGCTTACTAAAGAATAGAACGAGTGCTGCCGATCGTGACTTCGTTCGCGAGGAGATTGCCGCGGCCTTGAAGCGCGGCATCACTGTCGTTCCAGTCCTGATTGAACGAGCCGAACTGCCGCGCGGCGAAGATCTGCCCGAAGACATCCGAGAGATGGTCTACCATCAGAAACACGACGTAAGTCACGAACATTTTGGTCGCGATGTTGACGCTCTCACCCGGGCAATCAAGGGGAGTGGTTCGCGGGACGCGAACCCAACGATGTCCCAACCCGCAATCGAATTGTTGACGGTATTGCTGATTGGCATTGTTGGGGGATGGCTGAGTAGCTTTGTTATTGGCTTCCCGAGGGGTGGCCTTTTGGGGATGCTTGGTACGGGCCTGCTCGGCTCGGCTATTGGATATCTGGCAGCGAAGGCTCTCTCGCTAAAATTTCCATTGCAGATGCTGTTGTCCAGCATCGGTGCATTCACGATCCAACTGTTATTTCGTCTGCCGCTTTAGGCTGCACTTGGCCCAAACTCCGCGTCGTCGCCCTCTCGGCTTCACGCTCGAAGCTGGGGCAGAAGCTGACAGCCGTCAAGTATCCGGCAGCTATCTGTCGGCAGCTATCTGCGGTGTCCGCGACAACGATTGCAATCGCAGCGCTTCTTGTCCGATACTCGCCGTTCCCGACATGATCCGAGGGCAGCCGTGACACTTTCCATCGATCTTTTCTGGTCGTTCCGCAGTCCATACAGCTATCTCGCCATGCCAAAAGCTAAGCGGCTTGTGGCCGAATACGATGTCGTCATCAACGCACGCCCCGTCTATCCGTTGGCAGTCCGCGATCCCACATTCTTCAAACGCACCAATCCGAAATTCGCCCGCTATGTCGTCCTCGACAGCACCCGCGTCGCGGCGCACGAAGGCATCCCGTTTCGGTTTCCGCAGCCCGACCCGATCGCCCAGAACATGCAGACTTTGGAAATCGCTCCCGAACAACCGCGCATCCGCCGTCTCATGAGGCTCGCCGCTGCAGCGCAGTTGCGCGGGTGCAGTTTCGCGTTCATCGACGAGGTCAGTCGTGTGCTTTGGCAGGGCAAAGTTGACAATTGGGACACCGGCGACCACATCGCCGAAGCAACAAAACGGGCCGGCTTGACCTATGCAGAATGCGCAACAGAAATATCCGCCGACCCAGAAAAATTCGATGGCGTCATTGCTGCCAACGAGCACGCCCACGCGAACTCCGGACATTGGGGCGTGCCGACGTTTGTGTTCAACGACGAAGCTTTCTTCGGCCAAGACCGCACCGAATTGCTCATCTGGCGGCTACAACAGCACGGACTTCAAACGCGCGCGTGATTACCACGCCAACAAAGCAAGACGGGGGAAGAAAACGATGTGGAACCTGCATCAGTGCCGGCGGTTTTCCGCGGCAGTCGCATGGGTCATTGTGGCCATCCTGGTGGCATCTGCACACAAGGCACAGGCGCTCGACTACCCCGCGCCCAAGGAAGCGGACTGGATCGCGCGCGACTTCCGTTTCGCGACCGGTGAGGTCGTCGCCGAATTACGGTTGCATTACACGACCATTGGCGATCCTGCCTCGCCACCCGTGGTTATTCTCCACGGCACCACGGGATCCGGTACGGGATTGTTGACGCCAACTTTTGCCGGCGAGTTGTTCGGTCCCGGACAGGTGTTGGACGCGAGCAAATATTTTATCATCCTGCCTGACGCGATCGGACACGGCAAATCAGCCAAACCATCCGACGGGTTGCGAGCGAAATTTCCGCGCTACACCTACGATGATATGATCACCGCGCAGTACCGCCTTCTGACTGAAGGCTTGGGGATCAAACATTTACGCTTGGTGTTGGGCAATTCTATGGGCAGCATGGAGACATGGGCGTGGGGCGTCAAATACCCCGGGTTCATGGATGCGCTCGTGCCGATGGCCGCGCAACCAAGCGAGATGTCCAGCCGCAACTGGATGCTGCGCCGCCTGATCACCGACAGCATCCGCAACGACCCCGATTGGAAGGGCGGCGATTATACCGCGCAGCCGAAGTCGGCGAGGATAGCCAGCGTCTTCTACGGCATCGCCACGGCGGGTGGCTCGATCGCGCATCAAGCAGCAGCCCCAACCCGGGCGACCGCGGATAAAATTCTCGACGAGCGCCTGGCGGCACCCTTCGCAGGCGACGCCAACGATGTGCTGTACCAGTGGGATTCATCGCGCGATTATAATCCCTCACCCCAGTTGGAGCGTATCGAGGCGGCCCTGCTGGCCATCAATTCCGCCGACGATGAGCGCAATCCGCCCGAAACCGGCGTGATGGAGCGTGAACTGAAACGCATTAAGAACGCCAAACTTTTTCTAATTCCGACCAGCGACGCGACGCGCGGCCACCTGACCACCGGCAACGCAAAATTCTGGCAACAACAGCTGCGAGGCTTCCTCGCGACCGCCCCACAACGGGGTGATTGACCAGTCCGCAATTATT
Organism: Hyphomicrobiaceae bacterium; assembly: GCA_025351355.1. Taxonomy (GTDB): domain Bacteria; phylum Pseudomonadota; class Alphaproteobacteria; order Rhizobiales; family Hyphomicrobiaceae; genus JABFRJ01. The sequence continues at coordinate 16,327 of JANXWC010000185.1, read as the reverse complement.
TTCTGCAGCCGCCTGAGAATTCAATCATACAAAATCACGGAGCATTCGATGGACGCCTTGAAACGGCTGACGATTGCAATTGCGCTGTCAACGTCGATCGCGACTACTACGCCGATTGCTCAGGCGCAGAAAGCATCCGAGTGCACCAAACTCGAGATCTGCTATTGCGTCACCGCCGCCGTCAAAGCGACAATCGACAAAAACGTCGCCTCTTTCCGCGAGCAGATCGCAATTCAACGCCAAGCCGGCAAGGCCATCGGATATCTGAGTGTCCCCTTGTCCGGCATTGGCGGCGGCGTCTACCATATTAATGCCGAAGTAGCCGCCAGCGTAAAGTCGGCCGTCGAAAAGCGTTTCGGCCCCGACCAGGTGTGGATTCTCAATCCTGCCGTAGCTGAGGCCAACATTCCCAACGGCACTGGCGCCGATTACATGCTGATGTGGTCGAGTGTCCTTGAAGGTACCGACGGACTGGGAGCCATAGACTTCGCCTATTTCGTGGGCCCGTTGGATTTCGCGCGCCATTTTGGCCTGGACGGACAAGGCGATATGGCAAAACTCGAACAGTATTTCGACAAGCGCGCCAAATCGGACGCAGATTTGCAGAAGGCCGTTGAAAAGGGTTTGACGCGATCGGCCTTTAGAAACTTCTACGCCTTCAAAGCCTCGACCAACATCAGCCGCGGCGCTCATGACGAGTGGAATATTGTTCGCGCCTTGAACGAGCGTCGGCGCGCCAACGAAAAGTTCGGCATCGGCAATCAGATTGCAACCTTGTTCGATGGGCACGGCGTTTCCGTCGCCGATTTCGAAGCAGCAACCTCGCATGGCTACGTGGGCCGCTGCGTGAATTGAACTGACGTCGCGCGCCGTTACCCGCGCAGCAGCGATACATTACTCCACGCGCGCGCGGCTTCCGCAGCCTGCAGGTAGCTGCCGACAATCCTGCCGGAAAGTGTGTCCTTATCCGCAATGCGGCTGAGCGCCGCCTCGGCGGCGACACGAGCAGCAGCGATCACCTCGCTCGGGAACAACATCGGTTTCGTTCCCGTGCCGACAAGTTCCCGTAAAGCCCGCCCATTGGCGATCTCTGCCTCGCCCAGCGCGATGTCGTGTTCAGCATGACAGGCGGCCGTAACAATGGTGCGCAAGTGCTCCGGAAGCTCCTGCCACAGCTTCAACGAAATCAGGGTTTCACTGACACCGTTGGGCTTGTTGAAGCCTGGAAACGCATAGTAAGGCGCTATCTTGTTGAGGCCGAGCGGCTGATCGTTGACCGGCGCCAGCAATTCCACCGCGTCGATGACGCCCCGTTCGAGCGAGGCATATGTATCTGACGGCGGGATCGCAATCGCAGTCGCACCGAGTGCGTAGTAAACTTCGCCACCCAAGCCGGTCGCCCGAATCCGCAAACCCTTCAAATCTGCAAGCGAGACAATTTCGCGCTTGAACCAGCCGCCAGCCGAAGGTCCGGTGTTCCCACCAACGAGCGGCTTGACGCCTTGAGTTGCATACAGCTCATCCCACAATGCCTGCCCTCCGCCGGCCAGCCAACCGATATGCGCTTGCGGACTTAGACCGAATGGAACGGTCGTGAACAAAGGCGCTGCCGCCATTTTTCCAGACCAGAAAAGCGCGGCCGTGTGCCCCATCTCGACAGCGCCGGAAGCGATGCCGTCCAGCACGCCAAACGCAGGAACTATGGTGCCGGCCGGAAAAACTTCAATGCCGATTTCGCCCTGGCTCATGGCATTGATGCGTTGGGCCAGTCGATCCGCGGAAATGCCAGGACCAGGAAGATTTTTGCTCCACGACGTCACCATCCGCCAACGTCTCGGTGCAGCCTGGGCACGTACGAGTGCTGGTGCCGATACCACCGCCGGCAAACTGCCGAGCACGGCGCGACGCGAAGTTCTCATAAAGGATACTCGGTGATTGGCTGATCAAAGTGATATCGCCATGACGCGTGCTGACCGTGATGCGATCAATAGCATGTCCAGGCCCGGCATCATTGCAAGTGCGACGCATGCCAGCGCAAACACTGTCAATGTCGGAACGTCGAGCATCGGCACTCTCTGCTCTCGTGCTTGCGACGCCGCCCGCCTACTTCTTGCGGAACTGATCCAGACTGACGACTTTTGCGCTGTCGTTGGCGGTTTCCACGAGTCGCGGTCCTGATTTCGGCGCCGGCGCGACCTCAGTCACATTTGTAGCCACTCTTTTGTCGGACGGCGACTTTTCCGCTGGAACCGGACGCCGCTGCCCGATTTCATCCCCTGAAATGTCTGCGGACGAGTCTGCCTTCTTCTTCGGCGTACGCTTGCGTTCAGTGGCTGGCCGCTCACCGCGCTCGCCTTGCGTCCGACCGTTCGCGCGGGTGCCGTTGCGCGCGCCGGTAAATCCCATCACCTCACCCCCGTGCGAGGTGCGCCCCTCGCCGGTTTCATCGAATTGCAGTCCGTAGGGGACACTGGGATCAAAAAACATTCGGACGGCGGAGAACGGTATCACCAGACGCTCACGGATGCCGTCAAACGTCAGCTTGACCTCGAAACGATCCGCGTGGACCAGCAAATCCCAGAAGCGATGTTGCAGTACGATCGTCATTTCAGTCGGATACTTTTGCAACAGCCGGGGAGCGATCGACACACCATTGGCAAGCGTGTTGAACGAAATGTAGAAGTGATGCTCACCCGGCAACCCTAGTTCCGCGACTTTGATAAGAATATTGCGCACGACATTGCGTTGCGCATCGCGAAACGCCTCATGCAGGAGCGCGTCGTAGTCGATCTGCCGCTCGTCTGTCATCGGGAGTGGAACCACTTCAGTTGCATGGACTGGCCATACACTAACTTTACCCGCCGCAGCAAGGGAGTGTGCGGCGTGCGCTTTCCGCAAACAGTCGCAGGTAATGCCGAAGAAGTGGAGGGCTTCTGTTGCCCGGTGCCCTCCGAACCGCGCCTAAAGCTGCAAAGCCGTAGGACTTCTAACGAGGACTAGCACTGCATCACGCAGCGATAGCGACCTCTGCATAGTTGTCATTAGCAACTATAAGTTTGACCCGATAACGGCGGTATCATGCCGGGCAAAAGAGCACCCTTTACACCCTCGTCGATCCTATTTCGCCCCCATACCGGCTTGTGCTCGGCGAATCCTTTCCAGGACTCGGCCGCCGAGCACGCTATCGAGCCTTGCGGCCGACCGTGCGCAGCGGTGATCACGAGACACCAGCCAAACTGGTGAAGGCGCCGGGTACCGCCCCCGGGTCCGATAGGCTTATTACGATGTCGATTTATCACCATAGCCGGATTGCTCCGGCAAACGTTATATAGGCGCGTTCGCAGCCGTTGCAAAGGACAGCCGACGTGGCCGGTGAAGAAAATTTGAGACCGGCAGCCCCCGCGCTGGCCACATTCCCCCACGTAGACATCGGCCCATCGATAGGGCGATCCAAATATTCTCGCTTCGACCTGCTCCCCTATGACGCTATTTCCCGCTGGCGGCCCGGTCCGGCGGTCGGTGTCGTGGTATTTATCGTCGCACTCAGCGTAGGCGTAGCCATAGTCGGGGGCCTGCTGGCCCTTCGATCGGAAAATCTTTCAGCCGCCGAAGCGGCGCGCAGCGGCAAGCCTTTGCTGGCCATGCTGGCGGCCCAAGTCATGATGATCATCGGGGCTTTGCTCGCGGCCCGCGCCAGAAAAGGCGACCAAATCATGTCCGTTTTGGCGCTTAAGGCGCCCACTGGCGGCTTGGCCACTTACGCCAAAGCGCTTTTCGCGATGCTGGCCGTCGTAGCGACCTACACCGCCTTCACCTACTTTGTTTTGCGGCATGAACCGAGCAACGACCTCGGCGAAATGGTCGGGCTCTTTCGTGGACCGTGGTGGCCACTGGCTTTGGTCGTCATCGGCATTGGCGCGCCGCTGTCGGAGGAACTGCTGTTTCGCGGATTTCTTCAAACCGCGCTGGTGCCGACGCGCCTAGGATATTGGGGCGCCGCAACTGTGACCACCACGTTCTGGACGACCCTCCATGCCGGCTACTCGATTCCGGGACTCGTCGAAGTGTTCATCATTGGACTGGCGTTCGCGCTCATGCTGCGTTGGACCGGCAGCCTCCGCGTTCCCCTGGTTTGCCACGCCATCTATAATATGGGCATCGCCTTGATCCTGATTTTCGTTCCAAAGGACTGGCTTGGATTTTGAACGCTGATTGGCCGCAGCAGGTATTAAGCAGCAGTCATCAAACTGTGGACGAACCCGTTTTTTCCATCTCATTCACGCCTACCACTATTGCAACCGCATGAAACGCACTAGAAATGCCTCATGCAGCAGTATCTCGACCTCATGCGCCACGTGCGCGATCATGGCACGCAAAAGACCGACCGCACCGGCACCGGAACGCGCAGTCTGTTCGGCTATCAGATGCGGTTCAATCTGGCTGACGGCTTTCCGATGGTGACGACCAAGAAGTTGCACCTCAAATCCATCGTTCATGAATTGCTATGGTTTCTGGCTGGCGACACCAACATCACCTATCTCAAGGCCAACCGCGTCTCCATCTGGGATGAGTGGGCGCGCGCCGATGGCGATCTCGGACCTGTGTACGGCAAGCAATGGCGCTCATGGGCCGCACCGGATGGGCGTACCATCGACCAGATCGCAGATGTCGTCCAAGCGATCAAAACCAACCCCGACAGCCGCCGGTTGATCGTTTCTGCATGGAATCCCGCCGACATTCCGGCCATGGCGCTGGCGCCGTGTCACTGCCTCTTCCAGTTCTACGTGGCCGACGGCAAGCTGTCGTGCCAGCTCTACCAGCGCTCGGCCGACATCTTTCTCGGCGTGCCCTTCAATATTGCCAGCTACGCCCTGCTGACGCTGATGATGGCCGAAGTCACCGGTCTGAAACCGGGCGATTTCGTGCACACCTTGGGCGACGCGCACCTCTATCTCAATCACCTCGAGCAAGCCGACCTGCAGCTTTCTCGCTCACCCAAGCCGTTGCCCAAGCTTGAATTTACCCGCAAAGTTAACGCCATCGACGGCTTCACATTCGACGATTTCCGCCTCACCGGCTATGATCCATCGCCGCACATCAAAGCGCCGGTCGCCGTTTAAGAGCACCCAAACAATATGCCTCAAACTTCACCGGCGGCCATCTGTCTGATTGTGGCTGCTGCAGAGAACGGTGTTATCGGTCGCGACGGCCGAATGCCCTGGCATCTGCCCTCGGAACTCAAGTATTTCCGCTCTCGGACCATGGGCAAGCCCGTTATCATGGGCCGCAAGACATTCCAATCGATCGGCAAACCCCTGCCCGGTCGCACCAATATTGTGATCACCAGGGACCAAGCTTTCACCGCCGACGGCACAACTGTCGTCGGCTCGCTTGAGGAGGCACTGGCCGCCGCACGTATTGCCGCGTCAGCCTCCGGTGTCATGGAAATCATGGTCCTCGGCGGCGCAGAGATTTTTCGACAGGCCCTGCCGCTGGCTGCGCGTGTCTATCTGACACGTGTTGCAACAAATCCCGAAGGTGACACCTACTTCCCCGCCCTGAACTCCGACCAATGGTTGCTGCTCGAAGAGACGGTTATTCAGGCAAGCACCCCTGACATGCTCGGCGCAACAGCCTGCGTTTACCAACGCATCAAGTAGGTGGAACTTAGCGCTTCACTTACTTTCGCTGTGTACTTGATTGTCGACGTGCAAAGCCCGATTTAACAGCGATCCAATTGCTTCTCCTGACAGGAGTGGCCTATAAGCGGGCAGCTTAGGAACAATGCCAAACGGCCATTGCTGACAAAACCGGCTACCGTAACTGCCCAGCGTCCATTCCTCAACTTCGTTCGCAGAAGGTCAACTATTTATGCCTTGGAACAACCAGAGTGGTGGCGGTGGAAGTGGCGGCGGCGGGCCGTGGGGTTCGGGGGGCAACAAAGGCGGTGGCGGCCCATGGGGTCAAGGCCCCAGCGGCGGCTCCGGCGGCGGCAACCAACCACCTGATCTTGAAGATTTGTTGAAGCGTAGCCAGGAGAAACTGCGTCGCGTCATGCCGGGCGGCGGCGGTACTGGCGGCGGTGGCTTGCCGAGTTCCGTAATCTTCCTCGGCGTCATGGTGCTGGCGGTACTGGCGGGCATTTGGGCCTTCACTTTCCGCGTCAACCCCGACCAAGTCGGCATCGTCATGCAATTCGGCAAGTACGTGCGCAAGGCCGAACCGGGCTGGCATTTGAAGTTGCCGCCGCCGATCGAGGAAGTGCGTTATCCGACGGTCACCCGCCAAAACGTGCTTGAGATCGGCCGTCGATCATCCGATCGCGGTCGGGCTTATACGACCACAGCCCGTGACGTGCCCGAAGAGAGCCTCATGCTGACGGGTGACGAGAACATCGTCGACGTTGATTTCGTCGTGCGGTGGTCGATCAGGCCCGACAAGGTTCAAGACTACCTTTTCAACATCGAAAAGCCGGAGACGACGGTAAAGGAAGTGGCCGAAAGCGTCATGCGCGAGGTCGTCGGCCAATCAAACATTCAGCCGATCCTGACCGAAGCCCGGCAGAAAACCGAACAGGACGTGCAACGCCTGATGCAGAGCGTGTTGGACTACTACGGTTCAGGCATCCGCATTGATCAGGTGCAGTTGCAGAAAGTCGATCCACCGGAGCAGGTGATCGACGCCTTCCGCGACGTCCAGGCGGCGCGCGCCGACAAGGAAAAACTTCAGAACGAAGCTGTGACCTACGCCAACAAGATTGTGCCAGAAGCACATGGCGATGCCGAACGCATTTTGCAGGCGGCTGAGGGCTACAAGCAGCAGACTGTCGCGGAAGCCAGCGGACAAGCCGCACGCTTTCTCAAGGTCTACGAGGAATACAAGAAAGCGCCCGACGTAACGCGCCAGCGCATCTACTTGGAGACGATGGAAAAAGTAATGTCGCAGAGTGAAACCATCATTCTCGATCAAAAGGGCGGCCAGGGCGTCGTGCCATTCATGTCGCTCGATCAATTGCAACCGAAACGCTAAGGGAGGCCAATCTCATGCGTGCATTTCTCGCCTCTCTGATGGTTCTACTCGGACTGGGCACCATCGCCGCCTACCTGTCCTTCTACGTCGTCGAACAGAACCAACAGGTACTTCTGCTCGCCGTCGGCAAGCCGATCGGTATCGTCGATCAGCCTGGACTACATTGGAAAATCCCGTTTTATCAGACCGTCGAATACTTCGATAAGCGGATCCTCGACTTGGATACCAAGCCGCAGGAAATAACGGCATCGGATCAGAAGCGCTTGGTTGTCGATGCGTTTGCCCGCTACCGCATCACTGATCCGTTGAAGTTCTTCCAGACGATCCAGAACGAGACTGGCGTCAGGCGTACGCTGGGGCCGATCATGGATTCGGCAATGCGTCGCGTGCTCGGCAGTGCGACGTTTCAGGAACTTGTGCGCGACAAGCGCGAGGACCTGATGAAGCGCATCGCCAAGCAGGTCAACGAAGAAGGCAAAGAGTTGGGTCTGGAAGTCGTCGACGTGCGCATCAAGCGTGCCGACCTGCCGCCGCAGAACTCAAAGAGCGTGTTTGACCGCATGCGCGCCGAACGTCAGCGGGAAGCCGCCGACTGGCGCGCGCAAGGCACGGGTGAGGCAAACCGCATCCGCGCAACTGCCGATCGCGAGGCGACCGTCATCAAGGCCGAGGCTACGCGTAAAAGCGAACTGCTACGCGGCGATGGTGATGCCGAACGCAACCACGTCTTCGCCGAAGCCTATAGCAAGGACGCGGATTTCTTCCGCTTCTATCGCAACATGCAGGCCTACGAGAACGGCATCAAGCCCGGCACCCGCATGCTGATGTCGCCGGACAACGACTTTCTCAAGTATTTGACCAGCCCGGTTGGGGCACCGCGTCCGAAACAATGAGCGATCTGGTTGTCGGACTGGGCTTGGTGCTGGTGATCGAAGGCATCCTGTGGGCGGCGTTTCCCGGCGCCGCCCGTCATATGCTGGAGCTAGCCACCGCATCCCCAGAAACGTCGTTACGCACTGGTGGTGCCGTTGCCATTATCCTCGGCGTCGCGATCGTCTGGCTGGTGCGGAGCTGAGCGCCACCCATGGTGACGGCTATGCGCTCTCTTTTGCTGAAACTATCGGCCTTTGGGCGCCGCTCATTTTCGAGCTTGTCGCGCTGCCATTGTTCGGTGTCCTGTTCGGCGCGCGCGAATAGACTTGGGCCACTCTGGGCCTGATTTGGCATTGGTGCTACTGCAGCCCGATTGCCACCCCATACCTCTACCCCGTTGACAGATCCCACCTCCGGGTCAAACACTTGGCCGCACCGGCGCTCAGCATTATGTGGCCCTCCACCTGCCGCCTGCCCTGCGGTTGCCACAGGTACGCTATAAGTCCGCACGACGTCCGTCCCCTTCCGGAGAAACTGCCCTATGCCGCGCTCCCCCGTCTTGTCGAAATCGCCGCGCCGCACCTCGCTGATCCTCGCTGCCGCGACCGCAACGGCTTTGCTGCCGCTGGTTGGCATTGCGACTTTCAACGCCCAGGCAGCCGGCCCGACATCGGTGGCACCCGTGGCAGAAAAGCTGATTGATGCGGTAGTTAATATTTCAACCAGCCAGACGATCAAGGGCGCCGAAGGCGTGCCTCTTCCGCGCGTTCCGAAGGGGTCGCCCTTCGAGGAATTCTTCGACGATTTCTTCAACCGGAAAGGCAGCAGCGATGATCGCAAGGCCTCGTCGCTCGGCTCTGGTTTCGTGATCGACGCCAAGGAAGGCATCATTGTCACCAACAATCACGTCATCGACGGCGCCGACGAGATCATCGCCAATTTCAACGACGGCACCAAATTGAAAGCCGAACTGATCGGCAAGGACGCCAAGGCCGATCTCGCTGTGCTCAAGGTCAAGCCGGCCAAGAAGTCCTTGGTCGCCGTTCCCTTCGGCTCCTCGACGCGGCTCAAGACCGGCGACTGGGTGATGGCCATCGGCAACCCGTTCGGCCTCGGCGGCTCAGTTACCCTCGGCATCATTTCGGCCAAGCAGCGTGACATCAATTCCGGCCCCTATGACGAATTCCTGCAGACTGACGCAGCCATCAACAAAGGCAACTCGGGTGGCCCGCTGTTCAACATGGACGGCGAGGTCATCGGCATCAACACGGCGATCATTTCTCCATCTGGCGGCTCGATCGGTATCGGCTTTGCCGTCCCCTCGGATAGCGCTGTCGTGGTCATCGATCAGCTGCGCAAATACGGCGAAGCCCGTCGCGGTTGGCTAGGCGTCAAGATCCGCTCTGTCAGCGACGACATGGTCGAGGCACTCGGCCTGAAAGAGGCATCAGGCGCATTGATCGAATCGGTGACGGCCAACGGTCCCGCAGCCAAGGCCGGCATGCAAGACGGCGATATCGTGCTGAAGTTCGACGGTCGCGACATCAATAACGTGCGCGCGTTGACGCGGGCGGTGGCACAAACCGCCGTCGAAAAATCGGTCAGCGTCGATGTATTGCGTAAGGGGCAGCCGGTAACGCTACAAATCGCCGTCGGTCGGTTGGTCGAAGAAGAGAAGCCGAGCAAGGATGCAAAGAAAGAAAGCGTCGACAAAGACAAGAGCAAAGATAAGGGCGCCGGTGATCCCAAGTCTCTGCTGGAGCAATCCTATCTTGGTCTGAAATTGGCGCCTCTCGATGATGCCCTGCGCAAAAAATTCGCCGTCGACGCGAAAGTTAAAGGCGTGCTCGTGATCGAGGTCGATCCACAAAGCGCTGCCGCCCAAAAAGGTGTCAAAGCTGGCGACGTGATCGTCGAGGCAGCCCAGGATCCGGTTTCCGCGGTGGCAGACGTCGGCGCTAGCATCGACAAATTGAAGAAGGCCGGGCGCCGCGCCATCCTCCTTCGGCTCGAAGACGGCAAGGGTGATCTCAGGTTTGTCGCGATACCCCTGACTTGACCATCTCATGACGGACAATCAGACTAGAGCGCGGGCGAAAATAAACTTGACCCTGCGCGTTGTTGGTCGGCGCGCCGACGGCTTTCACGAGCTTGATAGCATCGTCGCGTTCGCCGACGTCGCCGATCACGTGACGCGGACTACGAACTCGCCTGCCGAAGCCGCACGCGTCGACGTTACCGGGCCCTTCGCCAGCGCCATCCGAGGCACAAATATCGTCGCCACCACCCTGGAAGCGCTGACTGCGGTCGCCCCTACGATCACCACTGGCAGCTTCCTGATCGACAAGCAGTTACCCGTTGCCGCCGGCGTTGGCGGCGGGTCGGCGGATGCGGCCGCCGTGCTGCGGTTGATCCGCGACGCCAATCTCGGCGTTGCCGGTGTCGATTGGAATGCACTATCGTTGCAACTTGGCTCCGACGTGCCGGTGTGCCTGCTCAATCGCGCATGTCGGATGACAGGTCGTGGCGAGATGCTTACAGAAATCGTCGATCTTCCAAAATTTCCCGCCGTACTGGTCAATCCCATGACCGAAGTCCCCGCGGACAAGACACGGCAGGTGTTCCAGATCCTCAATGCGCTACCCTGTGTCGATACCAAATTAAAACCTGCGCAATTCCCCACAAACCGACAGAGCTGGCTCGAGTTTATTGCGGCCAGCGGCAACGATCTGGAAGCGCCCGCCAGCCGGGTTGTGCCGGCCGTGTCGAACGTCCTGGCGACGATGCACGCGCACCATCTCACGGTGCTCGCCCGTGTGTCTGGTGCCGGCCCGACATGCTTTGCACTGACAGTCTCCGCCGATGACTCGCGTTCGCTGGCGCAGGCTATCTCGCAGCGAAATCCTACTTGGTGGGTGCGCGCCACCGAAATCTCGTGAAGTTACCCGGCGGCTTGTGCAGCGTGCGCGGCTCGGGTAGCGGTTTGGTGTCATCAGCTGCAAGCGGAACTCGCGCATGAGCCTCGCCGGAAAAGACCCTGCCACCACGCATGTCGCAGTATTGATGGGCGGCTGGTCAGCTGAACGCGACGTTTCACTTTCCACGGGACGGGAGTGCGCCAAGGCGCTAACGGACGAAGGATTCAAAGTCACGATCGTTGACGCCGATCGCAACATCGCCCAGACCCTGGCCACACTCAAGCCGGACGCCGTGTTCAACGCGCTGCATGGCCGCTGGGGTGAAGATGGTTGCGTGCAAGGCATCCTTGAGGTGCTGGGGTTGCCCTATACGCACTCGGGCGTCATGGCGTCGGCTGTCGCCATGAACAAGGAGCAAACCCGCCGCATCGTGGCCATGGTCGGCATTCCCGTCGCCGAAGGCCGCTGCGTGACGCACGACGAAGCGCTGGCCGAGCATGTATTCGAGCCGCCCTATGTCGCCAAGCCGATCGCCGAGGGTTCGAGCATTGGCGTGGTGATCGTCGAGGTCGGCGCAAATCGCCCGCCCGAGACGATCCGGCAAATTCCCGTGACCAAGGATGGCTTGCTGCTGGTCGAACGGTTCATCGCTGGACGTGAATTGACGTGCGGCATGATCGGCGATCGCGTTTCCGATGTCATCGATATCGTCGCAGCCGATCATCTGCAATTCTACGACTACGAGGCAAAATACGCCCCCGGCGGTTCAAAGCACATTCTCCCGGCGCGCATTCCCGATACAGTACGCCGGGACGTACAACGCTACACACAACTGGCGCATTCGACGCTCGGATGTCGTGGTCTCTCGCGATCGGATTTCCGCTGGGACGAGACCACAGGCGAGCTGGTTTATCTGGAAACCAATACCCAGCCCGGCATGACGCCAACGTCGCTCATCCCCGAATTGGCAGCCCACATGGGCATGACTTTTAGCCAGCTCTGCGCTTATCTTGTGCGCGACGCGAGTGTCGATCGCTAATTTAAGTGCTTCTTCCGAGGCACTTCTACGCGGTCGTCTTTGCTCAAAACGTGCGGCCGCTGGTGCCGACAGGCTGATACGCATCTCGCACCAGAACGGGCCACGCGCCGGTCACGATGAACACGGCATCGAAGCCCTGCTCATATTCCGCATAAGCTGGACGCTGGCCGATCCAGTGTGCGGCAGCGCGAGCAACCCTTACCGCTTGCCTTGCGCGCAAGGCGTCCTCGGCTGCCGCTCGCGTCTGGCGATGTTTGACTTCGACAAACGCAATGCGTTTCCCTCGCCTCGCAATGATATCAATCTCACCGAACGGCGTCCGATGGCGACGTGCGATAATGCGGTGTCCGAGCACGATCAGGAAAGCCGCTGCCATCGTTTCCGCCCAACGCCCTCGTCCCTCGCGCGCAACGCGTTGCGGATCTGGAGGCGAAGCTTTCACGATACGTCCATGCCTCGCTTCAACGTGAGTGCAAGCTGATAGACACGACCGCGCGCGACGCCGAGCGCTTCCGCGACGGCCTGCGCAGCGTCGCGCGTTGTGGTTTCGGTCATGGCGATTTGCAAGTGAGCTCGGATCATGTCGTCAGTGACCACGCCGCCCTTCGGCGGTGCGACAACGATCACAAACTCGCCACGCGGCTCTTCAACAACCAGGCGGGCCGCGACTTCACTCGCCAAACCACGCAGCACCGTTTCATGCAATTTGGTCAGTTCGCGCGCAACAGACACGTCACGATCGCCAAGCGCGACGCCGATATCCACAACGCAATCCGCAACGCGAGATGGCGCCTCGTAGAACAACAGCGTTGCATCCACCGTTGACAATTCCGCCAAGCGAGCCAGACGGGCAGCAGATTTGGGTGGAAGAAAACCCGCGAACAAAAAGCAATTCGTCGGCAGGCCGCTAACAGTCAGCGCTGTCAACGCCGCCGTGGCGCCTGGAATAGAAACAACAGGATAACCTGCTTCGATCACCGCGCGCACAAGTTTGTAACCGGGATCGGAGATCAAGGGTGTGCCCGCATCCGAGATCAGCGCAATGCGCTTGCCTGCTGCGAGGGCCGCAAGAATCAGCGGGCGGGCAGCCTCGCCATTGTGCTCATGGTAAGGTTTGAGTGACGCGGCAAGCCCAAAATGAGAGGCCAAAGTTCGGCTGTGACGCGTATCTTCGCAATATATTACGTCGGCGGCCGCCAATGTTGCGATCGCCCTCAGGGTTATGTCACCGAGATTACCGATCGGCGTGGCGACCAGATAAAGACCCGGCGCCACCGGTTTTGCGAGTCCGGCGCGCAATGCCTCTGTCGTTCGCAACAGTGCCGCCGAAGCCCCAACGGGCGTGCGTTCATCGTCGCTCAACGCACCTGCTCCCGCATGAACTATCGTGGCTACGCCACCGGCGTTTCGGGATAGGCGAGCTGCTCCCGAGCGCGCCAGTCGTTGGTGACATAATTGATAACCAGCGACTTTCGCACGCCGTCGATCTGACGCGGCTCAAAGCCATGGTAGGTGTTCGACGAAGGCACGAAGATCATCGCACCGTTGGGCACGAAAGGAGATCTCCCGACGTGCTTTTTCTCAGCATCGTAAATGTCTGTGCCCAGGTTTGCATGCGTCGGCTCGGTCGACAGGTAGAGCAAAAACGTGAATGACTTGACGCCGAGATCGGTGTGCGGTTCCAGCCAGAACCCGTTGGTGTCCTGCGCGAATTCGACGCGCAAGTAGGTGCCGCTGAGCTTTGTCGAAAACGTCTTTTCAATCGCTTGCGTTACGCGACGATCTTGCAACGCCTCATTCACGTTGTTGCAGACGTTGAATTTGGCCATGTTTTCGGCGTCGAAATACTTGCGCGTGGCATTGTGCACTTCGCGTTTGCCGGAAATGCCGCCCAACGCCGGCGCCGGAAACGGTAGCGCCACAACTTCAGCAGCCACGTCGCTGGGCAGGCAATTCTTGAGAAACCAATGAGGATACGGAGAAGAACCCTGTTTGGCGTCCGCAAAGCTCTGGATCAGCGTTGCGACGATCGCATCTTTCGAGCCGGGCATTCAGGGATCCTTTTGACGGTTGGACTTTTAACGTGTGCAATTTCGCGCTGCTTACCGCAGCGCTGCGGATTGCGCCAGCATTTCGAACATGACTGGGGGACACTGGAGCAAAGCTCTCCGGTCAGGTCCGCCGCTCCACTGGGGAGCTTGCGTCCGGAGGTGAAGACAAAGCTCCAGGAACGGGTGCGTTGGTTATAAACCTCGCAAGCGACCTTGGCGTGAACCATCGAGCCTTGCCCCAGCGAAAAGCACAATGAGCCGCACGCGTGGCGAAACTGTGGCAGAATTGGTCCAACACTTCAGAGCAGTCACGGTGGGATCTGCGCTCCAGGTATGGGTGATCTGCGTGTTTGCGACACCGAGCTTGGCAACCTGCGCCACTTATCTCATACAAAGTGAACTCATACACTGACTGGGATACCACGCGTCTTCAAGCCGGCTCCGCTGCCGATCACATTGACAAAAAATCGGCATTGCATGGCTTTGTTCGTCGACATTCTCACGCAGGTCACGCTGCCGATCATCATTTTGGTGGTGCTCGGATATGCCTTGCAGAACAGGCTCAAACTCGACATCGGCACGTTGAACCGCATCCAGGTTTACGTGGTGATGCCGGCATTTCTGATCCATTTTCTTGCCACGGCCAAACAGCCGCTGTCGGCCATCTGGCCGGTACTCGGGGTTGGCTTCCTCCTCTTCTCACTGCTGATCCCGATCGGCTGGATAACCGCCGCGCTGTTCCGCCAGCGATCGAGCCTCGGGCCGATGATGGGGCTCGGAAGCGGTTATGCGAATGTGGGTTTTTTTGGCATCCCGGTTGCTCAACTGGCGTTCGGATCGAGTTCGGTCATCTACATGTCTGTGATGACGGCTGTCGCAGCCGTATTGATCTGCACCGTCGGCGTGGCGATGTTGGCGCCTGCCAGTTCCAGCCGCCTAGGCAAGCTCAAATCGGCTTTCTCGACACCACTTATGCCGTCTGTCGCGCTTGGCTTGGCGTTACGCGGGCTCGACGTCGATCTGCCGCCTGTTGTAACGCAGCCGATGCTGTTGTTGGGCTCTATTTTCACTCCCCTGGCGCTCTATACGCTCGGCGCGCAGGTCGCCGATGCGAAGCTGGAACGCATCGAAGCCGTGCCTCAGATATTGTTGCTGATGTTGCGTTTCCTGATCGCACCTGCATTGGCGTGGGCGCTATGCACCGCCTTCGGTTTCCCGCGCGACATCACCAATGTGCTGGTCGTGGCGGCTGCGACGCCGGTAGGCGTATTGCTGACGGTATTCGCCGTCGAATATAAAACCGAACCAGAATTCATCTCCGCAGCCGTCGTCATCTCAACCGCCCTGTCGCCGATCTTCGTGACAGCCTGGGTGATCGCCGTGCGCCTGCTTTGAAAATTGGACCAATTATCGGCCCTGCCTCAGTTTGAAAATCGAATGATTTTTCGAACGTTTCCCAGCCCTTCCTTTTTCCACCCCCTCGACGGGGGTGGGCCAAACGCCACCGGTTTAGACTGGCCAACACAACGGTTGCCTAACGTGACAGAGGCCGGTCTAAGCCGCTGGCGTTTGGGGCGGGGGTGCCGCGCCGCAAACTCTGTGCATGAACCTCACCCCCACCCGGCACGGCCGACGATTTTTGCAGTCAAAAATCGTGCCGATGCCGACCTCCCCCGTCGAGGGGGAGGGAAAAAGGAAGAGCGAAATCTCAAACTGAGACACGACCGAAAAATGTGAAAGGCGTTATTGCTTAGGCGGAAGGCAATTGCTCACGACGAAAGCGCATTGTTCGCCCTCTGTAATCAATCCGCCAGTTGGCCCGGCATAGTTCACCGGTTGAACAACGTGATTGCTCATGGCGACATTGACGTTGCAAAAACGGCTCGATGACACGACTGAACCGGTCGCGAAGTTACGATTGCCACTGACCATAACATTTCCTTGAGTGTGGCCGTTACCTGACGCGTACTGCCAAACTTCGGTGGTGCCAACGGCTGCCTTAGCTTGTGGCGGTCCCATGCACGTTAAAATTTTCTCGTCGGACATGCCCACAAGTTGACGTTTGGCGTCCTGCGCCTCCATCGACCTCTGAACCGCGCATCCCACCAATAGAGGAAGCATGAAGATGAAAATGGCTCGCATATCCGCCCCCGCGTCCAAACTCACCGAAGGGTAGTGGCTGGCGTTGATTCCCGGCAAGGTTTATCTGGCCGAATGATCTCAGTTCGCGCAGATTTCAAACTGAGACACGACCAAATATGCCGAGTCATTGCTCCTGATGCGCACGTCGCATAAGGTTCGGCCCGATTTCATTCCCTTCCCCGCGCCCTCGAAAAATAACGGAGCCATCATGATCGATCTCTACACTTGGTCGACGCCTAATGGGCGCAAGGTGTCCATCATGCTGGAGGAGTGCG
>JANXWC010000127.1 GCA_025351355.1 Hyphomicrobiaceae bacterium | reverse complement strand
CCCGGTCCCGTCATCCAATACGTCGAAGTTCCGGACGACTCGATTCTAGGAGTTGGCAAAGGCGTGGCAGTTTCCAGAAAGTGCCTCTGGATGTACGACGCCTCATCAGTCCTGCATGAATTCGCCTGCCGCCGTGCGGAGTCGGTGCTGAGGACCCGCAACATAAAGGATGAACGTTCTTGGAATGTAATTCATGTACAGCGTGAATGGCTTGCAGGCCGCGCCACCAATGTAGAGCTCCGTAAGGCAAGGGCTGCGTCACGGGAGGTGGCAGGGGATGCGGCACAGGATGCAGCAATGGGTGTGTTATGGGATGTGGTAAGGGGTGTGTCATGGGAGGCGGCAAGGGAGACGGCAAGGGGTGTGGCAAGGGATGAAATGGCTACCGAACTCGAATCGCTTCTAAAAGACGGTAGTCCCCAGGAGCGGTGAATGGATAAAGCAACGCTTGAAGCGGCAGCGAAGATGTGCAGGCGGCAGATCGCAAAGGAAATGCAGCATGGTCGCCTACAGGCGCAGTCGATCCTTGAGCGGTGCGCTCTTGCCATCCTCGCCCTTGCCGATATAGAGCCAGTTGCGCCAGTAGAAGCGAAGCATGAATGGCAAAGTTATTACGACCGGCATTGCGCAACGGAACTCGGGAATCTTATTTACAAGTTCATGACCATGAGCGAAGACAAAATGCGCGAGGCGGAACAACTGGCTGAGTTTATCGAAATGCTCTCGGCAAAACGAGAGGCTTCCGCAGTGAATCGCGCCCTTGCCACAGCGGAGAAGCGGGAGCCTGTTGCGCCAAGCGCTACGGCAGAAGTTGCCAAGAAAATGCGTTCTTCGGACGAGCCGAGCGAGCGTGTGTCATTGCCAGTGGAAGAATGCCGCTGGCTGGACGAAATCCTTGGCCTGCTTGGCATGCATGAGGAAGGCGATCCGGTAGAACGCGTGCGGGAGCTTCTCGATCATGAAATAGCGTGGCTGCGCAAACTCGCCACCCCTCAATCGCAGCAGGTAGCGGAGAAGCGGGAGCCGGTGGCATGGGCAGACCCCAACGAGATGCGCGAATATTTTGCATCTAGCATGAAACCCGCGGCCACAATTTACTACCAGCGTTATGGGCGCTATACGAAACCACTCTACGCCGCTCCAGTAGAAACGAAGGAGACCAAATGAGTCAGGATCTAATGCCGTGCGTTCATTCTAAAAATGGCGGTTAGTGCATGGGCTGTGTTCGCGCCGCGCCGCGCGGTGAGGATTGGAGGATTGAAGGATGAAATTTGAAATTGCGGGACGCGAAATAACCGGGCGAATTGTCGGTCGATCGCACGAACTCGACGGCGGCGGCCGGCGTTGCTACTTGCTCCAATGCGACGTGACCGGCCTGGTTTTTATTGTGACTGGGGATTTGCTCAAGGAAGCATCATGAAAAAAATTATGGTATTGGGTATTGCGCTATTTATCGGGAGCGCCGCGGCTGCGGATTACGTAGCCGTCGAAGCGGGGAAATCAAAGGGACACATCCCTCAGCCGGAAGCCCTAATAATGCAATCGTTCAGCCTGGACGAAACCGCGCCGTTTGTACGCTTGGCCGTTGGGCATGAAGCGGGATGGTGGGGAGTTGAAGCCGGCTATTCGCCGCGTTTGTCATTGCGCGAAACGCATGCTGTTGGTACGAGGCCCGAAGGCGCCTTCGATATCCGGCAAACGATCACGACCCAGGCGCTTGATGTGCGTGGCCGATTGAGCGTAGACCTGTCGCAGCGATTTTCCGCGCATCTATTCGGTGGGCTCGCATTCGTTACCGCGCAAAACTACGAGCGAGGTTACAACACCTTCGCGCATACGCCCGTTGAATGGCGAAACACAATGTCACAATTCGCTCCGGAATATGGCGCCGGCATCGCTTACAGGGTAAACGAGCGTATAACTTTGACGTCAGATTTTTCCGCGATCCCGCACGTTGCCGTTAGCCATTGGACCGTTTACACCGACATTTACACGGTATCGGGCGGGCTCAGACTGAACTTCTAAGGAAACCATTAGTGGGAGCAAGACGAATGGATGCAACGGAAGAACTAAAGCAAGGCATCGCCAGCGCACAGGCCAGCAGGAATTGATCGAGCAGCTTACGTTTGCCCGCGCGACGGCCGGCAAGCGGGGCTGGCGGGCTGGCCGACGCCAATGGCGGGCACGCCGGCGCAAGCGATCCATCGAACTCGCGGCGATGCTCGATCGCGCTTACGGGAAGCCCGATTAAGGGGTGAGGAACCGGGCGAGGCAAACCTGCCTTGCCTGGCAGGTACGATAGAGCCGGGCCCAATCTAACACCAGCTGCTTGACCTCGCCCGCTTGCCCCGATTGCAGCACGGGCAGATCCTCGCACACCTCCAGGCACTCACGATCCGGATTGACCCGCTCGACCTTTGCTATCACCTCGCGCGGCCTCGTTGACGAGGCGCACCCGCTCGACAGACCAATCACACACAGCAGGGGAAGGATTAAGGCGGATCTCATCGTCGGACTCCCGTTGTAGTTTGCCGGCTAGTTGATTCAAGGCGCGCTGCCGGGCCGCGAGCTCGAGCCCCAGGTCAAATGCGATCTTGGAAATCCGGCGCCGCTCGACTTCGGCCGCGTCCGAGATCTTGGAGATCTCCGAATCGCAGGCCAGCGTCGCCGCGTCGGAGCCGGCCTTGTTGCCCTGATCATAAGCCTGGTGCAGCGCGAACCACACGCCCGCCCCCAGCACCGCCAGGACGGCCAGCGCGCCCACCGCGAACCAAATCTCCATCGGCACAAAGAAGCCGCGTTGTCTCATGGCACCAACTCCCAATGCGGGCCGTCGCGGAAACTTTCCCAATCCCCGCCCCAGCGCACGCGGATCCCGAGCTCGGCCGCGGCACGTTTCATATAGACCGCCAGTTCGTTGTAGTGCGGCCAGTGCCAGGACGCTTCCCGATCCCCATCGCCATCGATATCCAGGACCGGCGCCACATCGATGGCATGGCCCATCCCGTCGGGTTGAACCAGGTGCTTCGAGTGCAGGGTGCGGCTGGCCTTTTGGTCGAACAGCATCTGCTGCCGGCTGATAGATCGCAGCCCCTCGAGGATCATGAGATCCCAGGGTGCCAGTTCCGCGGCGCGCGCGACCAGCCGGCCAAGGTCCGGATGTACGCCGTTCAATCGTTCGGGTTTCAAGATCATGGCTTGTCGCCTCCGTTTCCGGCGAGTCTAGCGCGGATCAATGCGGAGAATCCGGCGATGCCGCCCAGGTACACCAGCGCCCCGAACAGCAAGGCTAGCATGTTGTTCGATAGCGTCTCTGCGCCGGTCACATAGCGAATCACCACGCCGACCACCAGAAACAAAGCTACCACTTTACCAACCTTGTCGATGTCGGCACGTTCTTCGCCAGCCGCGTTCTTGCTGCTGATTAACTGCCAGCACTCGATACGGTTCTTTTGCGAGCGGAATACCGCATAGATCATGAACACCAAAAAGATTAGCGAGCCGGTCATGGTGAGCATGTAGATCAGGCCGGTTGTCATCACGCCCACCAAGGCGCAGGTCGGAGTGCCATGTTTCCCACTACGGCAACGAATCGAACTTCTGTTTGAACATCGCCTTGATCTGCTCGACGGTTAGCCCGCCAACCTGTGCGACGCACAACAGGATGGCCTTGTCACGCTTTCCCATGGCGTCCAGATCGGATTGGTCGATGGGCGGCTTGGGCGCGAGAAAGGCCACCACTTCAGGGTGGCCGTCGGCAAGCTCTTCCTGCCCCACCCACTGCCTTACGGTCCACGAGCCGCAAATGAACCCGTTTTTTCTGTCGATGAACATTAGTTTCTCCTCGCCCAGGTAAAGCCAATCGTGACTATCTGGTAACTATCTACCGTTGCGAGATTGGCGCGAGCGGCGATTGTTCCCGTGCTGCTGGTTCTGATGAAGTGCTTGGTTTGGTAGGTGCTGCTTGCGGTTTCTGCGCGTCCTGTCGATAGCGGCGCCACAGTGGTCGAAGGCGCGAGGTCTGCCGTGTCGGGACAGGCCATGTAAACAAAAGAAGAGGCAATATCTACAAGCGTCAAATTTATCTCTGCAATAACCGAAAAGTTAAGCGGCACCTTAAGGGCATCTGTCCGGCGCGCAGTCGTCAACGTATTGGCGAGGTTGACATCCAATGTTGGAGAGGACCAGAGGAGTTGAAGCCCGCCACCTTCGGTTTCGTAGGTCGTGAATGCGACAATCGTTCCGACAAGTCGCTTGAACCAA
Source organism: Hyphomicrobiaceae bacterium (assembly GCA_025351355.1). Lineage (GTDB taxonomy): Bacteria > Pseudomonadota > Alphaproteobacteria > Rhizobiales > Hyphomicrobiaceae > JABFRJ01. The sequence continues at coordinate 3,214 of JANXWC010000127.1, read as the reverse complement.
CCGATGAGCCGTTTGAAGTTGTAATTGGTCGGCATGGTCGGGGCGGTCGAGGATAGGGAGTAGAGAATGTCCGTGACGCCGGTATCCGATCTTGCAATTGCCCAGATGTAGTAATCCGAGTTGCCCACAGCACCTGTATCCAGTCCTCCTGCCGTACTCCCAACCGCCCATGCCACATCGGACTGTTTGGTAAAGGCAGCAGTCGTGATCCAGTACGCCCCGGTATCGTCCATGCCGCCACCAGACGCTATATCGAGGTCATTCACAACATCGACTGCGTTATTGGCGTAGGTCAGGCCATAGATGACTTTATTAAGGGCTGGCGCCATGCCTAAAACACCGACGCTGGTGGCAATAGGGATGCGGCCTTGAACAGAGGCGTTTGGCAGGGTCAGGTTGGCATCTGGGAGCGTGAGGACCCTGGTTGTCGCTGTCGTAAATCCATCGATTTCAAAACGCAGTTGCTTCGACCTGTCAGACGATCCGCCGACTATAGGGAAGGAATCCGACAGAATCGGCGTCGAACTGTTGGTGCTTTGCAAAATCCCATACGCAACCGAAGACAGCGGACTGGCTAGCGCCGCTGAGTTCTGATCGAGGGTAATCGTGGTCAGGGCGCCATAAGCAGATGTCTTGATCCAGGCGTATTTCGTCCCGCCAGAATCTATGATCTGCAACGCCCGTCCCGGGGTAAAGGCATTGGTCTGATCCCCGACCAAGGTGAAACTTGTAGCACTTACGTAGGTGGGAGTTAAACCAGAGGCAAGCCACTCCGTTACCGTCGTGGTGGTATCGCCAATGCCCTTGATGTTATCCAGGGGCCAGGGCGTGATGAAATTAGAAGGCGGATCAGGTTCGGTGGATAAAGTCACCCCTACCTTGTAAGTCAGGCCACCAGTCATCCACACGGCTTGCGCCAGTCTGCCGGCGGCGTCCGTTATCATCGGATCGGCGTTGGGTATAGTCCCGGTCGAGTCGGTATAGGTGTTCTGTTTCGTCGTCGAGCCGGAAGCGTAGAAAAAGACCTTCCCGCCGACCAATGGCACGCCGTTGGAGTCGAAGAACTGTTGGTGCGTGTTCTGTTGCAGAAATACGCTAATTTTGTCTTCCCCTTCCAACAGTTTCTTGATAGCCTGCTGGCATGCTTAAAGATTTATCGGGACAGCAATTCGGACGGCTCACCATCTCAGGGCCGTCCTTTCGCAAAGGAACTCAGACCTACGTGCTTTGCATTTGTGCGTGCGGAAAATCCAAAACAACTCAGCAATATTCCGTCTTGCATGGCATCACTACGTCTTGTGGATGTGTTCAAAAAGAGCTGGCCGCACACGCGCAGCATTCGATTGCTGCTAGAGTTCTGGGAAAGACTTTCGGGCGACTGACAGTCAGAGAGATGCGCCTTATCGAAGGACGATTGATGGCGGTCTGTTCTTGCTCCTGTGGCGGGGAAAAAATCACCGGACCGAATCTTCTTAAGAGCGGCGCAACGGTTTCTTGCGGATGCAAGAAGAATGGGCCGCAGACAGAATTTACTAAGCACCCATATTATAAAATCTGGGCCGGAATGAAAGAACGCTGCACCAATCCGAATCATCACGCCTTCTCTCACTACGGCGGCAGAGGTATTACCATTTGCGATGAATGGCGCCTTTCCTTTGAAAGGTTTGTCGCCGATATGGGGGATCGCCCAAGTGCTAATCATTCGATAGATCGGCGCGATAATGATCGCGGCTATTCCGCCGATAACTGCCGATGGGCTACAGCGGCGGAGCAATCTCGCAATCGCCGCAAAAGAAAGGCATGACATGACCGACGACCAATTCATCCGCATAGCCCTGGGTTCAGCCGGCACGGTGATGTTGACCTGGGTTTTTCAATATTCATGGTTTCGTAAGGCCAATGAGGGCTGGCGACGCGGCTGGCGCAAGGCGACGTACCGCATTGGCTACGCCCTCGGCGCCTTCTGGGCGGCTCGCAAGTGCCCACGCAGCAAGCTGCCGCCCCCCGGGTAGGTAAGGTAGGGCTGCAGGGGCGACAAACGGCAGCGCAGCCGTTCCTTGCGTCAGTAGCGCAGCTAGAGACAATCGCCCGATTGATCCTGAGTCTGGATATTTGGAAGCCAACACAGACTTTCCCGGGTCGCTCAAGTCCTGCATTAGCGCATCGCCTTCACTAAATGCGCGCTTACCCTTGGTTTTATCCCCAGCACGCACAGCGGCAGAGAGTTGCGCCGGTGTGAATTTTCCTTCTTCCGCGCCCTGTTTAGATGCAGCATCGCGGATGCGCGTGTAATTAGCCCATGCCGTGTTTGCCGATTTCAGTTCGTCGGCATATTGTGGATTGGACCGTTCCAGGTTTGATCTGATTGCCGAGCGCACTTCATCAAGTGCTGCCCCTAGCTGGCGGTTATCAAATGCGCCATCTGTTTTAAGTCCTGTTGCCAATGAACCGATATCCGACTCGATGCCTTTCAACGTCTGACCATCCATGCCGCCCTGCGGCGTCATTTTTCCGATGACCTGATTTTTCAAGATCCGGCTAAACCTCGCTGCCTGTTCTGGTGGCAGGTTCTCGGCCATGCCTTGCAGGCTTTTGATGTCTTGCGCGAACTCGCCGTCGGCTTTGAATTGCACCTTCGGCAACAGGTCTTCATATGCCTTGTTGATTTGCTGTCGTACACTTGCCACTGCATCACGACCGGCTGACGTTGGGACCGTACCGCCTATTGGTTCAAGAGCGCGTTTGTAGGCTGCGATGTTCAGTTCATCAATCCCCTTGCCTCTGGCACCAGCAATTAAATCTCCGACGAGTGGAAGGCTGGTCAGTTTGTCTTCCATCACCTGCCACCGCCCACCGAGTATCTGTCCCGGAGTCGGCGTGATGCCTTGCTGCATTAGTGTTTTGACTTGCGGCGCAGTCATCGGATTGATAACTCGCGCCGCACCCTCGCCCATGACTTGCGTCACCGGACCCAGCACGGCACCAGTCGCTACTTGCTTTGCTTTCTCCGCCGCAAAGTTATCACCCGCATTGTTGACAGGAGTCAGCGCACCAAACCCCGCCCCTGCTGCGGCTGATGTAGCGATACGCCCCAACGCGGTAGCGGCTTGTGGGATACGCGAGGAAAGCGCCAGATTCATCGGGCTGATGATATTTCCACCCAGGCGCGCCCAATCAACTCCGGTATTGCCCGCTTCTTTTCTGGCAGCATCAT
>JANXWC010000077.1 GCA_025351355.1 Hyphomicrobiaceae bacterium | reverse complement strand
CCAGTTTTCAAGTGACGGCCGAGGCCTTCGAACAGCGCCATGATATTCTTGCGGACGAGCGGTTCACCGCCGGTAATGCGCAACTTGCGGACGCCCTTGGCAATGAACACCGAGCAGAGGCGATCGAGTTCCTCGAGCGTAAGGAGTTCCTTTTTGGGCAGGAACGTCATGTGCTCGGACATGCAGTAGACGCAGCGGAAGTCGCAGCGGTCTGTGACGGACACGCGCAAATAGCTGATATGCCGGCCGAACGGGTCTTGCATGGAGCTGACGTCGGCTAACGGGGACTGCGAGATCATCGAGTTCACTCTTCGGGGCTAGTGTAGAGAGCACGATAGCCGACCTCAGGGCGCGGTCCAAGTGATTGCTCGGGATTGGTGACTGGCTCCACAATGCTCCGGAGTACATGTAGGGAACGGTGACGCCATATCAAGCTGGCGTAGGACGTGTGCGAAAATGTCGGGTGGATTGATGTTGCCCGTGCTTGGGCGCGAAGATTGGACCGATGCCGAAACTCGACGTTGAAAGACCCAATGGTGACAAAAGTATTGCGACTTTGTTGCTGGCGCATGGCGCTGGTGCGCCGATGGACAGCGCGTTCATGACAGCGATAACGGGTTTGCTGGTTGAGCGCGAGCTGACGGTGGTCCGGTTTGAATTCGCTTACATGGCGGCGCGCCGTGTGGGCACCAGCAGGCGCCCGCCGCCGAAAATGCCGGTACTTGTGGAAGCGTATCGCGAGGCGCTCGCGTTAGCGCGACGACAGGTCAAGTCGACCCGGTTCCTGATCGGCGGCAAGTCCATGGGTGGGCGCGTCGCCAGCCTGATCGCCGATGAGGAATTCGCGGCCGGACGCGTCGCCGGGTGCGTCTGTCTCGGTTATCCATTCCATCCCGCCAACAAGCCGGCGTCGTTGCGGACGGCGCATCTCGAAAGCATGCGTTGTCCGACGTTGATCGTGCAAGGTGAACGCGACGCGCTTGGCGAACGCGCAGAAGTCGAGGGCTTGAAACTTTCAAATGCGATCGCGTTTGCGTGGATGCGCGACGGCGACCACGATCTGAAGCCGCGCAAATCGGCTGATGTGACGCACGACGCCAACCTCGAGACGGCCGCAGATGCCATCCGCCGCTTCTCCCAAACACCGACAGCCTCAGCCCGCAGCGCTCGCTGATGGCAGCCGACGAATGGCCGATATCTCAGGTCCACTGGCGCTCGATCCGCCGCCGGACTTACGAATGCGTCGTGCGGCTTGCGACAGCGGTTCAATGACGGTCGACATGTGGTGGCCATTGGCGTGGAGCAGCATGACGCTATCGATCATGATGCCGCAGTGACCGGGCCAGTAGATGATATCGCCGCGCATAAGTCCGTCGAAGTTGCTGGGGACCAGCATGGTTTCTCCCAGTTCCGCTGAACCCATGTCGGAGTCGCGCGGACAGGGTAGGCCTGCTGCCTCCAGTGCAAGTTGCACGAGGCCCGAGCAATCAAGACCGAGCCGCGTTCGCCCGCCCCACAAATAGGGCGTGTTCAGAAAACCTTCGGCGACTTCGACGAAATCGCGCGCGAACACGTCGATCCCTGAGACATGCCGGGCATAGACGAAACCGCCACCGACCAGTGCGATGAAACGATCATCCGGCGCCGGCGGCGTCGCCGCAAAGCAAGCGTTGAGGCTCAATTGGGCCATCGGCGGTCGCTTGATGTTGGCTTCGGGATAGATAAAGGTTGCGGGCGCCTTGACATGATGCGTTGGTGCGACGACGTCGGCCGTCAGTGCCGAACTCGGGAAGTAACCGACGTAACCGTCGCGCTTGAGTTGACCCCAGGCCCAGCCGCCGGCATCGTCGAACACGGTGACCAATTCGCCGAGCAAAGCTTCGTTTTCCAAGCCCAGACTGGCGTCTGGCGCCGCACGCATAGGGACTGAGGCGAGACGCACTTGTTTTTCGATGCCGGCGACAAACCGCTGTGACAGCACGCGGCCTTCAAGGCGGATATCGGCAAGATCCGGTCGGAAAGCGTGGCGACGGCGGTCAAGACTGTGCGGGAGCTGCATGGTCATGCGTCGGGTGATCCTGTGCGGGGTCAGCTGCCGGAGGGAAAATCGCTTATTTGAAGCGGCTCGAAATCAGCTCGAATACGGCGCGGGCGCCGTTCACTTCGCCGCCTTTGGGGCCGAGCGGTTTGGGCGCGGGGCGCCAACCATAGATGTCGAAGTGGGCAAAGCTGCAAGCGTTTTTGACGAACTTGCGCAGGAACAGCGCGGCGATCACGGCACCAGCGAACGGGCCATCGGCAACATTGTTGAGGTCGGCAACGGGGCTTTCGAGGCCTGCTTCATAGGCCGACCAGAACGGCAGCCGCCAGACTGGATCGGCGACGGCAAGGCCGGTTGCTGCAATTTGTCCGGCGAGTGCTTCGTCGTCGGTGAAAAAAGGTGGCAGATCCGGCCCCAAGGCCACACGCGCGGCACCGGTCAGCGTGGCGAATGTCAGCAGCAAGTCGGGTTTTTCCTCGTCGGCGAGAGCCAATGCGTCGGCGAGCACGAGCCGGCCCTCGGCATCGGTGTTACCGATTTCCACAGTGAGGCCGGCGCGCGACTTGATGACATCGAGCGGGCGAAAGGAGTTGCCGGCGACGCTGTTTTCGGCGGCGGCGATCAGCACGCGCAGGCGAACCGGCACGTTGGTGGCCATGATCATGTGGGCTGCCGCAAGCACCGCTGCTGCACCACCCATGTCCTTCTTCATGATCAGCATGCCTGACGACGGCTTGAGATCGAGCCCGCCGGTATCGAAGGCTATTCCCTTGCCGACGAGAGTGACGCGCGGCAGTTCAGTCGATTTGCCGGAAGGCTGCCAGCGGAGGTCGATCAGCCGAGGAGCGCGCGGCGAGGCGCGGCCAACTGCGTGGATGAGCGGAAAATTGCTGGTCAGCAAATCGTCGCCGACAATGCTGGAAATTTTGGCACCATGGACCGTGGCGAGTGCCCGGGCGGCGTCTTCGATCTCCGCCGGACCCATGTCGCTCGCCGGTGTGTTGATCAGGTCGCGGCCCAATGCCGTGCCGTCGACAATGGCGTGCGCGCGCGCGGCAACAGCACCAGTGGCGAGCGCGAGTTTGGGCACGGGATCGCTATCGCCGGATTTGTAGCGGCGAAACCGATAGGCGCCGAGGCCCCAGCTGACGGCGGCCAGTTGCGGATCTTTAAACTCGGTCGCGAAACTGTAGGTGCCAGGGGGTAGCAATGGCGGCAGCATTCCGACAACCAGTTCGGCGCGCGCCATCGGATCGGCAGGCCTGCCGTTCGATGGCGGCATGGCACAACCAATCACGACGCCGGCCAGGGAACCGTCAGGCGCGGGCAAGAAAAATGGTTTGCGCTGCGTCGGTTTGAAGGCCTGGGCCGTGAGCCAAGCCTGGTGTGTCGGAGGAAGTGCCGCCAAAGCCATGGCGTCAGCGACGAACCAGATGGGTATCGTCTTGGCACTGGCATCATGCGAAGTAAAAACGGCCGCTGCGGCTGATGCTGAGTTGCCGGACGTCGGAGCAGTGGATTTCTTTGCCATCGGGCATTCCCTCGCGAGGCGTTGAGCCGGCAGCCACGATTTAAGTGACGACCGCTTTTGTTTGGCACGAAGTTTAACGGATTTTTCAAGCCTGTGAGGCAGTATCGACGTTATAGCCAGACTTTTCATCGCGTCTCTGGCCCAATCACGCACCTGATCGACGTTGCGTTCTGGAGACCGAGAGATGCAGGATATTTTGCCGGCCCGGCATGCTGGGGCCGTTCTCCCCGGATTGAAACGTCTAATGTGCGGCGCGGCCGTGGCATCGAGCCTGGTGCTGGGGGCGTGTGCAGGCGCAACTAATCCCTTCGATTTCGCAGGCCTGAGCGAAAAGCCGGCCGCAAAATCCGATGTGACGACCGGCAGCGTCGCGCCGCAGACAGAATTGCAGAAGGCCACCGAATACTGGGGCAAGCAATACGAGCAGAATCCGAAGGATCCGCAGGCGGCGGTCAACTACGTCCGCAACCTGAAGGCGCTGGGCGCGAAGCCGCAAGCCTTTGCCGTCATCCAGCAAGCTTACTCGGCCAGCCCCAACAACAGAATGGTCGCGTCCGAATACGGTCGCTTGGCGTTGGACCAGGATCAAGTGGCGTTGGCTGAAAAACTATTGGTGCAAGCGGACGATCCGACAGCGCCGGACTGGAAGACGATTTCGGCGCGCGGCACGGTCTTGGCCAAGCAAGGCAAATACCGCGAGGCCATTCCGCACTTCGAGCGCGCTTTGGCGCTGGCGCCGGGGCAGCCGAGCCTATTGAACAATCTGGCGCTCGCGCATGCCATGGATGGTCATGCGGAGAAGGCCGAGCCCATGCTGCGGCAGGCTGCTGCAGATGCCTCAGCGGATCCGAAAGTGAGCCATAATCTAGCGCTGGTGCTGGGTTTGCAGGGCAAATCCGAGGACGCCAAGAGCGTGATCGTGAAGAACGCGCCGACCGAGGAAGTCGGCGACGACATGACGTTGGTCAAGCAGATGGTGGGGATTGTTCCGGCCGCGCCGATCAGCACGGGGTCGACGGTACCGAACAAGCCGAAAAATGCGCCGAAAACCGCCAGCAAGGCCAAGGTTCAGACGACGGCGCAAGCACCGGCGGAAGATCCGGCGGTGCTGGTACAACGGCTTGCCGACGGTTACACGGCAACGCCCAACGATGCGCCGGTACAGCTGGCGCCAAAGCGCTAGACTAGCGAAATTACTGCGGTCGCGCGTTTGCGTGCGCGTCCAACTCCGGGATTTTCTGTCCGAGTTTTGCGCCAGCGTTTCGGATGGAGAATAGTACTGCGTCAAAGCGAAGTTACTTCGCTGCACGGCTCGCGATCCGGTCCTTCTGTCTCGCTGATTTCCGGTCGCTGAGCACTCCAAGACAACAGTCCCGATGCCCTCGAAGCATGCTTCGATATGGCGCTCCCATTTGCGCGTTGGCGCCTGGCATCGGGATTGTCGTTTGCTCAATACAAAAATTGTTCGGAGAGAATTCGTTCATCCAGGCTGTGGCCGGGATCGAACATCATGAACAGATCAATCTCGGCGGCCTGCTGGATTTCCACGCGCGTCACTAAGCGCGTTTCGCTGTTGTCGGCCACTGCCGATACCGGGCGCTTGTCGGCCTCCAAAACATCGATGGCAATGTGCGCTGCGTTGGGCAGCAAGGCGCCACGCCAGCGTCGCGGTCTGAACGGACTGATCGGTGTCAGCGCGAGCAGTGGTGCGTCGATGGGTAAAATTGGACCGTGCGCCGAAAGATTATAGGCGGTTGAGCCGGCCGGCGTCGCGACCAGTACACCATCGCAGGCCAATTCGCCCAATCTCACCTTGCCATCGACGGAGATGCGCAGCTTGGCTGCCTGATAGGTCTGGCGGAACAGCGATACCTCATTGATCGCCAGTCCCTCGAAAACGGCGCCGTCGCGCGTGTGCGCGGTCATCTTGAGTGGATGTATGCGGCTTAATTCGGCGCCGGCGATGCGTTTGGAAAGGTCGTCCTCGCTGTACTCGTTCATGAGAAAGCCGACCGAGCCGCGGTTCATGCCATAAATAGGAATGCGGTCGCGCATGTATTTGTGAAGGGTTTCAAGCATGAAGCCGTCGCCGCCAAGCGCCACGATGGCGTCGGCCGACTTCGCGGGAATATTGCCATATCGATGGGCCAGCCGTTTCAAGGCCGCCTGCGCTTCAGCACCTTCACTGGCGACGAGCGCGATCTTTTCGTAGACTTTGGCGGAGGGCATGAAGCACGGATCCTGAAACGAGGTGCCGGTATGGCCGCCGACAAGCCTGTACACGTCGACCCCGACAAGGCAATGCTCATTTATACAACGTTTCCAAGCCTCGATGCAGCGGAAGCGGTGGCCAACGAGCTGGCCGGGCGACGACTGGTTGCCTGCGCGAATCTCATTCCCGGCATGCTGGCGATCTACAGCTGGCAAGGCCAACTGCACCGCGATCCGGAAGTGGTGATGGTGCTGAAGACGCGCTGCGGCCTGTGTGACGTCGTGATCGCCGCCACCAAGGCGCTGCACCCTTTTGACAATCCAGCCATCGTCGCGCTCGAAGTGGGCGCCGGGTCCGATGACTATCTCAGGTGGATTGCGGCGCAAACGATGCCTGCCGACGTGGCCGATCAATCGCGCTTGAATAGCAACGACGCGTCGCCATAGGAATAAAACCGGTAGTCGTGGGCGATGGCATGCGCATAGGCCGCGTGCATGGTCTCAAGGCCAGCGAACGCTGAAACCAGCATGAAAAGGGTCGAGCGCGGCAAGTGGAAGTTCGTCAGCAGCACGTCGACACAGCGGAAACGATAGCCGGGTGTGATGAAGATGTTGGTTTCTCCAATGAATGGCTGGATTTGCCCGTCCGCTTCGGTGGCTGTTTCGAGGCTGCGCAAAGCGGTGGTGCCGGCCGCAATGATGCGTCCGCCGCGGGCGCGCGCGGTGTTCAATGCGTTGGCTGTCGCCGAAGTTATTTCCGCCCATTCGCTATGCATTTTGTGGGCTTCGGTATCGTCGGCCTTGACGGGCAAAAATGTGCCGGCGCCGACGTGCAGCGTGACAGTCTCGACCGTGACTCCGCGGGCGCGAATAGCTGAAATGAGTGCTGGCGTAAAATGCAAACTAGCGGTTGGTGCTGCGACGGCGCCGTCGCGCGCGGCAAACAGCGTCTGATAGTCGGCACTGTCCGAGGGCGCGGTACTGCGCTTCAACGCAATGTAGGGCGGCAGCGGCATGGAGCCCACGGCGGCGATGGCGGCATCGAGCGTTGCGCCACTGAAATCAAAGGCGAGTTCGACTTCGCCGGCGTCGCCTTTTGCCGCAACCGTGGCATTCAAAGCCTCGGCGAAACACACGCTCTCGCCCGCGCCGAACTGGATGCGGTCGCCAGGTTCCAACCTTTTTGCCGGACGGGCAAAGGCCCGCCACGCGTTATCAGAAACGCGTTTGATGAGGGTAACGGCAATCTTGGCTGCCGGCCCCTCGCCGCGACGGCGAATACCCTGCAGGGCCGCTGGAATGACCCGCGTATCATTGACGACGAGGGTATCGCCGGGACCGAAAAATCCCGGCAGGTCGCTGACGTGGTGGTCGGCAAAGGGTTGATCAGGGCGTACGACCAAAAGGCGCGCGGCGTCGCGTGGGCGCACGGGTTCCAACGCGATGCGCGCTTCGGGCAGATCAAAATTGAACAGGTCCGTGCGCATGGGCTTGCGAGCGTTGCAGGCTTACTTCTGCCTGACTATGCTTTCTTGGTCTCTTTTTCGTAGCGGGCTTTGGTTTCGGCGTTCATCGGATAGAGGCCGGGCAGCGCGGCGCCATTCTCGATCTGCTGCATGATCCACGCCTCTTTCTGCTCCTGTTCGGGTGCCGCGGCGACGACCGCGTCGACGAGCGCTGCCGGAATAAGCACCGCGCCGTCGTCGTCGACAACCACGACGTCGTTGGGGAACACGGCGACACCGCCACAAGCAATCGGCTCCTGCCAGGATACGAATGTCAGGCTGGTGACGGAGGCGGGTGCCGCGGCGCCCTGGCACCACACCGGCAACCCCGTGCCGAGAACGCCCGAAAGATCACGCACGACGCCATCGGAAACGAGACCTGCGACGCCACGCTTTTTCATGCGTGCGCAGAGGATATCGCCGAAGATGCCGGCATCCGTGACACCCATCGCATCGACGACGGCGATGACGCCCGCCGGCATGGCCTCAATGGCTGCCCGGGTTGAAATCGGCGAAGCCCAGCTTTCCGGCGTCGCGAGATCCTCGCGGGACGGCACGAAGCGCAGGGTAAAAGCGCGACCGACCAACCGCGGCTGGCCCGGCAATAAAGGCGTGGTGCCGCGCATCCACACGTTGCGCAAGCCTTTGGTCAGCAGGATCGTTGTGATCGTCGCCGTGGTGACCCCCGACAACGCCTTGATGACGGCGGGCGAAAGCGGTTCGGGCATGGCGATCGGATGTGCAGACATTGGTGGGGCTCCAGAAAAATCGAACGGTGGCGTTTGGAGTGACGCTATCGTCTGGGTTCCGGCAGCTGTCAATGAAGAGTCGGTTCGTTCGATTGACGTTGGCGGTTAGTGGGACGTAGCGTGAGTGCCGGAAGTGGCGTGTGCAAAACAGGGAATGGAAAAAATGCAGCCGATGGCGCCACTTTTGCCAATGCCGACGTTACTGCCGCTCGGCGAATTGACGGCGAATGTCGGCGCACCCATCGACGTCGGCGAAGGGCCCCACGGTCGCCGGCGAGTCATTCCGATCCTTGGAGGGTCTTTCAGTGGGGGAAAAATGTCCGGGCGGGTATTGGGGAACGCCAATGACTATCAAATCATCCGGCGCGACGGGGTGCTGGAGCTGCAGGCACGCTATGTTATCGAAACGGCTGACAAGGCATTGATATATATCGAGAATAATGGCCTTCGCGACGGGCCGGCAGAGTTGCTGGCCGCGCAGGCGCGCGGCGAGCTTGTCGACCATGCGCAGATCTATTTCCGCGCGATCCCTCGATTTGAAACAGCTGCGCCGCAGTATCAATGGCTGACAAGGCGGATATTCGTTTCTGCCGGCTGCCGGTTTCCCGACAAAGTGGTGATACAGTTTTATCAATTAAGCTGATGCAGCGACTAAAGCCGGCAATTCAATCTCGGTATAGTCCATGTGGGATATGCACAAGTATATGTGCCGACCTCCATTCACTAAAGAGCGCGTTTTGCAAGCATATTTTAGATGGATACATGGGTCAGAGGTAATTTAGCTCGGTGGTTGTTGCGGTGCAGCACCTAATTTTCTTGCCAAACGAATTTCGTTTTGGTTAACGTCGCCTCCGCAGCCACGACGTTGGTGTCTAGTTTCAGTAGATTAGGTCGCCATTTGCCGGAGTTTGACCATGAACAGCTCGCTCAAGTTCAAGCAAAGTCTGCATGCGTTTGCCGCGATTTCCTCGTTCGCTTTTATTGCCGCTTTAGTGTTCAAGCTAATCTGACCAAGCTAATCTGACCAAGCTAATCTGATAATATTTGCTGGCGCGTTAGTTGCGCCGCTTTTTTGTCAGTGTGTCGTTGGTGTAGTTCATATCTGCTTCATCGTTTGATGAAATAGCCCACTATGGCTCCGATAAGCGGGTAGACGCGTAGTGGTACGCCCTCTTTTAAAAATGATCCCACGATCTGAGTGACAGGCGGAATAAGTGTGATGGCTGCTCCCGCCAGCGCCAGCGCCAGCACCAGACACGCGGTCAGTGTCGCGGCCGACGGCGGTGGCGTATCTTTCAGAACCAACGCGCCGATGTGGCCCGTCAACCAGACGAGAACAGCCACAACGACGGCGGTCAAAAAAATATCCAGGGCGCCAATGTTTACCGACACAAAGCCGCGAAACTGGCCGCTGAATATCCACGCGATCGACAGCTGCAGCAGCGTCAAAACAATTTTCGGCAGCATGAAATCCTCGCGGTGTACAATGGTCAAGGGTGAGATTACGCTGCCCGCTCATGGTTGGCGAGCCGGACAAAACCGGACATAGCAACGTCACGCAAGGTCTGAATGCAAGTCACTCAAAATGCCGCCTTGCTTGAAATGTGCGCCAAGGTTCGTGTCGTGCCCGTGCTGACGATTGCGGATGTGGCAATCGCTGTGCCGCTGGCGAAGGCGCTGGTGGCGGGTGGCTTACACATTCTTGAAATCACGTTGCGGACTGAAATGGCCGTCGCCGCCATCACGGCTATTGTGCGAGACGTTCAGGGTGCCATCGTCGGTGCCGGCACAGTACTCGACGCGGCATACGCCGAGCAGGCTATCGCCGGGGGCGCACAGTTTCTCGTGTCGCCGGGGGCGACGGGCCGGCTGTTGGATGCGGCGGAGGAGTGGCCAGTGCCATTATTGCCGGGGGCTGTGACCGCCTCTGAGGCGATGGCGGTGCGGGAGCGGGGGTATCGCTTTCTGAAGTTTTTCCCCGCCGAACAATCTGGTGGTATTGCGGCGTTGAAATCGCTGGCGGCGCCTCTGGCGGACATCAAATTCTGCCCCACGGGTGGCGTCGGTCCGGACAATCTGGGGGCTTATCTCGCATGTGCCAACGTGGTTTGCGTCGGCGGGTCGTGGGTGGCGCCTGCTAAATTGATCGCAGCAGGCGCATGGGCGGACATTGAGCAGTTGGCGCGAATTGCTGCGACAGATTCGTCGAAGGCTGGCCGATGACGACGAGCACAGCTCATGAGCTATTCGTGGCTCAGCGACGTATCGCGGCGCTCTTAGATAGACCGACAGCGCCGGCGTTACCCGGTGGCGTCGTTTGGCTTCCGGGCCTCAAGTCGGAGATGACGAGCACAAAAGCGACCGCACTCGCGGAATGGGCGCGCGGCGAAAACGTCAATTGTACGCGGATGGATTATTCCGGGCATGGGCAGTCCTCGGGGCGGTTCGAAGATGGAACGATCGGCGCGTGGCTCGATGAGGTCGATGCCGTCGTCCGCACGCTCACGCACGGGCCGCAGGTGCTCGTCGGATCATCGACGGGCGGCTATCTGGCGCTGCTGTTGCTGCGACGGTATCTCGCGCAATCTCCCGAGTTGGCAAATCGAATTAAGTCGTTAGTCCTGATCGCGCCGGCCTGGGACCTGACCAAGTTGATGTGGGACCACTTTCCGGAAAGCGCGCGGCGCGCCATCACCGATCAGGGCGTCTACATGCGCCCGTCGGCCTATGGCGATGGACCCTATGCGATCACGCGGACCTTCATCGAGGAGGGCAACACGCACCTCATCGGTCCGCAGGGCTTCAATCCCGGCCGGTCGATCTATGTGCTGCATGGCCTACAGGACGAGGATGTGCCGTGGGAGCACACTCTCGACTTGGTTTCGATCATGACGGGCGACCACGTGCACGTCGAAGCGGTGCCGGAAGGCGGACATAGGTTATCCACGCCATCCGACATCGCGTTGATGCTGGGGTTCGTCAAAACGGCGCTGGGGTAGGCGGTTAGCGACCAACGTCAGGGTTTCGGCTTGGCTGCTGGTGCGACGCGGGGCTTGGCCACCTTCGTGGTTCTGGCGGCATCGGCTGCCGCATCGGCGACGGGATTGCTGCCGGTCCAGCAAACGCTTGCCTCGGCTTTGCAGGTGTGCTCGTCGAACACACCGAAATCGAGGAACAGTTCGCAGGTCACTTCCTTCTTGCCGGTGGTATATTTTTTGACGCCGTGGTCGGCGGTCCATTTTGAAATATGCTTGTCAAGCAACATCTTGGCGTCGTTGCTCGGGCCTTCTTTGCCATAGTCGTTCACCGAGAACGCCATCTTGGTGCACTTGGCATCGGCCGTTGTGGCCATGGCAATCGTTGCGAGCGCTGCGGTGGCGCGTAGGATGATGTGCAAACGCATGTTCTGGTACCCTTGAAACTAAAACCGTTAGCGCTATTAACCATGCCGTCAACACCGTCGCTACTGCTGCAAAGCAACATTTCGGTGAAAAACGGGGAATGCTTGAACTTGCTGCCGTAATGGTCGCGCAGGATAGCCTCCCACTAGATGGTATCGTGGGCAATTGGCCGCGCTACCTGTGGCGCCCTTCCACAGGTCACGTGCCTCCGCTAATAGTGCCGCCAAAACGTGACCCAAAGTTCGGCCAGCCTGCAACCGGAGTGCCTTCCCCATGACCGCCATCATCGACATCATTGGCCGCCAGATCTTCGACAGTCGCGGCAATCCGACGGTCGAAGTCGATGTGGTGCTTGAAGATGGCAGCCAGGGGCGCGCGGCCGTGCCGTCGGGCGCTTCGACCGGGGCGCACGAGGCGGTCGAACTGCGCGACGGCGACAAGAAACGCTTCATGGGCAAGGGTGTCACGAAAGCGGTCGACGCGGTCAATGGCGAGATCTCCGACGCGTTGCGCGGCATGGAAGCCGAGGACCAGCGGCGCATCGATCACGCGCTGATCACGCTCGATGGCACCAAGAACAAGTCGCGGCTGGGCGCCAACGCCATTCTCGGCGTGTCGCTGGCGGTTGCGAAAGCTGCTGCCGATGCGGTGGCACTGCCGCTCTATCGCTATGTCGGCGGGGCGCACGCACACGTCTTGCCGGTGCCGATGATGAACATCATCAACGGTGGCGCGCACGCCGACAACCCGATCGACATCCAGGAATTCATGATCATGCCGGTCGGCGCGGACAGCATCGCGGATGCAGTGCGCGTCGGCTCCGAAATCTTCCACACGCTCAAGAAGCAGCTGTCGGACGCGGGCCACGGCACCAACGTCGGCGACGAGGGCGGGTTTGCGCCCAACCTCAAGAGCGCAGACGAGGCCATCGGCTACATTATGAAATCGATCGAGAAGGCTGGCTACAAGCCCGGTCATGACGTGATGCTGGCGCTCGATTGTGCGGCAACGGAATATTTCAAGAAGGGCAAGTACCATCTCGAGGGCGAGGGCAAGACGCTCGATCCCGAGCAGAACGCCAAGTATCTCGCCGATCTCGTCGCCCGCTTCCCGATTATCTCGATCGAAGACGGTATGAGCGAAGACGACTGGGCCGGCTGGAAAGCGCTGACCGATCTCATCGGCAAGAAGTGCCAGCTGGTCGGCGACGATCTGTTCGTGACCAACACCGAGCGCCTGTCGCGCGGCATCAAGGAACACATCGCCAATTCGATCCTCGTCAAGGTCAACCAGATCGGCTCGCTCTCGGAAACGCTCGACGCCGTCGATATGGCGCACCGTGCCCGCTATACCGCCGTCATGTCGCATCGCTCCGGCGAGACCGAGGATGCAACGATTGCCGACCTCGCGGTGGCCACCAACTGTGGGCAGATCAAGACGGGCTCACTGTCGCGTTCGGACAGGCTGGCCAAATACAATCAGCTCATCCGCATCGAGGAAGAGTTGGGTGACGTGGCCCGCTATGCGGGCAAAGCAATTCTGCGGTGACGCGCTTAGCGTAGCGTCAATTGCGCATGGAACGCGGCAGGGTGCAGCCCTCCTGGACGCAGGCCTTTCGATTCCAGCCAACGAACTCGGCGCGCGTGCATGGGGACAGCTGTCGCGCGAGTTTGACGTTCTTGTTCTTCGACTGACTCCATTCGCAGGCATGAGTGGAGGCAATGAAGCGTTTGTTGACGCCGTTGCACGAGCACGACCAGGGTTGTCCGGCATTGGCGGTTTCAGCAGTCGTCAACAGGGCTGCCGCTGCCAACATGACCGCTACGCCGCATGTTCCACATCGAATGTCCATTTGAACCTCACTCTCAAGCTATATCGCAATACAGCTGTATCCAATTGCATTTGGCGGATAAGATCGTCCTTGCCCTGCAGAACAATGCTAACGCAATTTTGATCGGGTGCCGAGAGGCAGAACGCGGGGCGAAGCAGGCTGGCATTGCCGCGCAGCATTGGACGTGGTGCGCGGGAGCAAACGCTGTTAATTGTCAGGTGAATCGTCGTTGCCACAGCAGGGCCGCGATTGGGGCGATGATGAGCGGTGACTTCTATCAATTGGTTGGGCGAGACCTAGAATTATGATCGGGCGCAATACCCAGATTCATGAACCGACTGCACCCTGGGCCGTGCGCATCAGCTTGTTCGCACTGGCGCTGATCACGGTGACGTTGGCGTTGCATCGGGTCGCCGTCATGTCGACGCCGGTGGCACTTAATCTATTTGGCGTCGGCTTCATGCTGGCCGCACTTGGTTTTTCGTTCGGACTTTATGGCGCCGTATCGATCTGGGTGCGCGGTCGGGTCGGCGCTTGGAATTGCGCATGGGGTATGCTGGTTGCTGGTGCGCTGTGGCTTTGGCCGGCCGCGCTTGCGTCGACCTATCTTTCGTTGCCAAAGATCTACGATGTCAGCACCAATACCGTCGATCCGCCGGCGTTCATCGTGCTGGCCAAGCAGCGGCCCGCGGACGCCAACAAAGCGATCTATCCGGGCACATTCTCGGCGAGTTTGCAGGCCAAGGCCTATCCTGACTTGCGGACGTTGGTTATTCCGCGTTCGGCCGAGGAGGTCTATGAGTTGACGCTCGATCTCATCCGGGGAAGGCGCGGACTTGGCTGGAAAGTGGTGGCGGAGGAGGCTCCGCAAGGGCGGCAGTCGAAGCCTGGCACGATAGAAGCAACTGACCGCACGCTGATATTGGGATTTACCGACGACATTGCGATCCGGATAACTGGAAACGATAACCAGGCATGGGTCGATATACGATCGGCATCGCGTTACGGGGCGCACGATTTTGGCGGTAACGCCGCGCGCATAAGGCGCTTTGTTAAGGATTTGTCGACGCGACTGGATGCAGCCGGTCCCGTCGGTGTGGCCGCCCGCGGCGGCGTCAGGATCAACCGCGCCGATGCACCAGATATCGGGGTCAAGCGGCCGCTAGAGCGGAAGTCAGAGAAAGCGGGCCAGCAACGGTGATCAGGTCGCGCTCCCACTGATGTTCGAGATGGGCGAGGACCGACATTGCGGCAGCCGGCACCAGCTTCGGATTCAAGCCCTTGTAGATCTGTGCAACGATGGCATCGACGTTGGTTGCGCCGCCCTTGATACTATCGAGGATGGCGGCGTCGCGCATGCGCCGGTGAATGAGATAGGCCTTGGCTACGCGTGCCGGCGTCTCGTACTGGCCGCCATGGCCGGGGAAGGCGATCGTGTCGTCGCGCGCCATTAATTTCTCAAGTGACGTGAGGTAGTCGCCCATCCGTCCTTCCGGTGGGGCAACTACGCTGGTATTCCAGGCCATGACATGATCACCGGGAAAGAGGACACGGTCGCTGCCGGTCGACCGCAGCGCGAAGCTCAGATGATCGGGGGTATGCCCGGGGGTATGCACGGCGGTCACGGCCCAGTCGTGGCCGGCAACGTCTTCGCCGTCGCGAAGCACAATGTCGGGCTTCATGGTGCGGTCGGTGTGCGAGCCTTCACCGCCCGGACCGTTCCGCGACGCCACTCTCGAAGTGAGCTGGTAGGCGCCGTAACCGGCAGTTTTGGCGCCGGTGGCGGCGAGCAGTGCGGGTAGTCCGTCGACGTGGTCGCGGTGGGTATGGGTGATAAGGATATGGGTAATCGGACGCCCGGCGGCCGCCTTGAGAATCGAGCGGCAGTGCTCTGCATCGAGCGGTCCAGGATCGATTACCGCCAACGATTTCGAGCCAATCAAGTAAGTGTTGGTGCCTTTGAAAGTGAAGGGGCTCGGGTTATTTGCCACCAACCGAACAACACCCGGCGCGATCTCGCGCGGCACGCCATAGTCGAATTCCATGGTGGTTTTGAACATCAATGGATCTGCCATCTGGCCCCGCAGGGATGATCTAAGGATTGCACTAAACTGGAGAGTTGATGAGGCGCTCTATAAAGTTGCCTCGATCATGGCGACCAATTCCGGAGTCACTTCAGGCTCAATACCGAACCAGCCTTTGAAAGCCGGACGTGCCTGATGCAATAACATGCCCAGGCCCCCGACGATCGGATTGCCGCGAGCCTTTGCCACCGCCAGAAGCGGTGTCATTTTCGGCACGTAAACGATATCTGAAACCAAGGCCGTGCGTGGCAGCGTCTCGATCTCAATGTCGAGCGCCGGCTGGCCGATCATCCCCTGGCTGGTCGTATTGACGAGCATGGCGGCGTCCTTGAGGGCGTGCGCCCGCTGCGACCAGGGGATGGCCTTGATCGGAGCCCCCAGATCTTCCGCCAGCAGGCTGGCGCGGGTATCGGTGCGATTGATCAGTCGGATTTCACGGGCCCCGCGTTCGGCAAGCGCTGCGAGCACCGCGCGCGCGCCGCCACCGGCACCCAACACGACAATTGGCCCGGCATCGACGCGCCACTTAGGCTGGGCGTGTAGTACTGACTGAATATAGCCGTAGCCATCATTGTTGGAACCTGAGAGCGAGCCGTCCTTTTCCACGGTCACGCAGTTGATGGCGCCGATACGTTTGGACGCGGCGTCAAGCTTGTCGACCAAGCGCATGGCCGTTTCTTTGTGCGGGATGGTGAGATTGCACCCGGAAAAACCGAGTGCGGGCAAGGCACGGAGCGCGGCCTGCAATCCTTCCGGGCGCACTGCCAACGGCACATAACGACCACTGAGACCGTGCTTTTCCAGCCAATAATTATGTATTTTTGGGGAGCGCGAATGCATGACGGGAAATCCCATCACGCCTGCAAGCAAGAAACGATCTGGCATGGCGGCGTTCCGTTCTCGTCGGTGGACCTCGGGATCAATCGAGGTATGTTGTGCTCTCCAGATACAGCATCCTGTCGACCGACGCCAATCCAGACACACTCGCTGGGCGCGATCATTCTGAAATCGCAACAAAAGGAAAATCCCATGCTGCATCCCGGTCCATTGCCGCCAATCCGCCTCGGTGACCTAACCATTCACCGTATTGTCGAGATGCAGGCACCGTTGTTTGCAGCGCGCACGTTTTTTCCAAAATTGACCGAGGAAATGTTAG
This sequence comes from Hyphomicrobiaceae bacterium, assembly GCA_025351355.1. Classification (GTDB taxonomy): domain Bacteria; phylum Pseudomonadota; class Alphaproteobacteria; order Rhizobiales; family Hyphomicrobiaceae; genus JABFRJ01. The sequence continues at coordinate 75,058 of JANXWC010000077.1, read as the reverse complement.
CCGAAAACCGCTCCTGGCTGGTGCCTGACTTCATCGATCCAGTTGGCGACATGCTGATCCTGGCTGTGCAAAGCTACGTGATCGAAACGCCGCACCACACGATCCTGGTCGACAGCTGTGTCGGGAACCACAAGCCGCGACCGGGGCGGCCAATGTGGGACCAGCAGTCGTCGAATACATATGAACGTAATCTGGCGGCGGCGGGTATAGCCATCGCCGACATCGATTTCGTGATGTGTACGCACCTGCACGTCGATCACGTCGGCTGGAACACGCGGCTTGAAAATGGCCGCTGGGTGCCGACATTTCCAAATGCGCGCTATTTGTTTTCGGAGCGTGAACTGGCGTTCTGGACAGCACGCGAAAGCAAGGACGCGGCGACTTGCCCATGGATTACGGATTCCGTGTTGCCGATTGTTGCGGCGCAACGCTGTGATACTGTTTCAAGCGCACACGTGCTAAACGACCATGTGCGGTGCATCCCGACGCCGGGGCATACCATCGATCATTTCAGCGTGCATGCTGGACGTCTGGGCGCGGCAGACGCGGTCATCACCGGCGACATGATCCATTCACCTTTGCAGGGGCGCTATCCGGATCTGGGCATGATGGCCGACTATGATTCGGCGATGGCCGGGCAGACTCGCTGCAATTTGTTTAGCCGCTTCGCCGATACGCCAACGTTGATGTGCACGGCGCATTTTCCGTCGCCGTCAGTGGCGCATATCGTGCGCCGAAGCGATGATGCGTTCGATTTTCAAATGAAGGGTCAATGAGCGTGATTGTCGCAAGAGATTGCAATTGAACCTTTTTGTACTCTCCGCGTTTCGATTGGATACGAAGGATGAGATAGGTTCTCTGTGGAGGTCACGATGCAAATACGCCTACTTTCGGTAGTGCCCATCATGAGTGTGCTGGCTTGGGGTTTGCCCGCGTCGGCAGCACCTGAAACGGATGTTTCGCAACGTGCCGTTAGTATCAACCAGCCCGGCCAAATTATTCTTGCGCAGGCAGGCGGAGAGAAGTCCGCGGGCGGTAGTGGCGGTGCTGCGCAAGCCGGTGGGGGTGGAGCCCCAAAAGCTGGCGGCGGCGGTGGTGGTGGTGGACGCGCGGTAACACCGGGTGGCGGTGGGGGTGGAACTCGCACTGTGAATCCGGGCGGCGGTGGTGGAGGTGGAGATCGCGGCCAAACGGTCCGCCGAAGTGGAGACGGCGGAAACCGCGGGGCAACCGTGGTTCAACAAAACCGCACGGTCGTGCGCGGTGACGGTGATCGTGGACGCCGTGTTGATGGCGATCGAGGTCGACGCGTTGATGGTGATCGTGGCCGTGGTGAACGTGGCGAGCGTCGTGGGCGTCGGTATGACTGGGGCGGTGTAGCGTTCTACTTCTACGACGGCTATTACCATGGTGATTGTCAGTGGTTGAAGCGGCGTTACAGAGAAACCGGCAATCGTTATTGGTTGGTTCGTTACCGTCAGTGCCGGGACTCATAACTTAAAAAAGTTTTGGACAATGATGCAATAGACGGCGCGTCCATTTGGGCGCGCCTTTTTTTTTAGCTAAGTTAGTTGAGCGGTTTCACGCGGGATTGCATGGTTTCGCCCCGATAAGCCGCTTTGTAAATTTTTGCTGCAGCTGCCACGCACAAGAGGATCGCGGCTAAAGTCGTCAATTGGCGACGCATACGTCCCTGCATAGTCGCACCCATCGTATTTGCGCTTCGGCGCATTAAAAAAGCCGCATGCAACGCGCACGCGGCTTTTGCAGTTGAAGTCCTAGTCCAGCGTCACGCCAGTTGAGGCAACCTGTGAGCCATGCGTTTCCGTTTGGTTTCCAGGTATCTTACGTTGTGTACGTTCGGCTTGCAAATAACTGGGATCTGCTCGACGACGCGAATACCTTCGGCGCGCAACGCATCGGTTTTTGCCGGGTTGTTGCTGAGCAATCGGATATCGGGCATGCCGAGATCAAAAAGAATATGGGCAGCAAGATCATATTCACGCGCTTCGATGGGTGCACCCACCGCAACGTTAGCATCAACTGTATCGTAGCCCTGCTCTTGCAACGCGTAGGCGCGAATCTTGGCAACGAGGCCAATGCCGCGCCCCTCGTGATAGGGCAGGTAGATAAGGACACCAAGCGGGGACGTGGTGATCTTCTCCATTGACGCTTGCAACTGCGGATAGCAGTCGCACTTCAGCGAATGGAAAATATCGCCTGTTACGCACCCACTGTGAACGCGAACGTAGGGAAGTTCATTTCCTGCCTGGCTCGTCCGGTTGATCAGGACGAACGCTTGATTGTGAGGATCAGTACCCTGATAAGCGCGAGCCTCCAGGTGCAACTCCTCACCGTTCAACTCGATCGGCAGCATGGTTTGTGCGGACCAATCAAGATCAAGCGCGTAGGACTTAACCGCATTCGACTTCATGTAACTCTCCAAACGGCATGTCGGTGCGATGTGCACCAACTTATTGGGACTTGTAAAGCGACGCTATGCCTCGCCGGCATTCACAAGGTTGAACGGAGATTGTCTCTCTCTTCCCCAAGGCACTCACTGCCAATTTGCTGGAACGCCCAGCCTACAAGCAGCCTGAAAATTGCGGGCGTGACCTCGCGGTTTTCAGCAATTGTTAGCCCGCGACGGGAATTTGCGCCCGTCGCGGCTGTGTTTAACTATCGGTCTGAACATGAACGCCAGATGTATGTTGACTGATCACAGCGGCGACGGCCAACGCTGGTCCGTCGCGCAATTTTTTGCTTTTCGTGTAACTCATTGTAATATATTGTTTCTTTTGTTGCGTTGCACAAACTGCTCGCGTTGGAGCTGCAATACTCCGCAAAGTTTTTTTGCACTCGGTTGCCCCACTCGGTTGCCCGCTGGCCGTGCGCACCCTGTGTAACACCCAATGCCGGCATTCGGATCCGTCAAACAATGACTTGGTTTGGCTGAATGGACTTTGCTTCAGGCGCCATTCATCGCAAATGTGAAAGTTATGTGACACAACCGTTCACCTCTTGCACAATAAGAGTGGCTGATCATTCCGGTAGGGTGCGCCAAGGCATGAAAGAGTACGTTGTTGACGCGCCCGTTGGCCGCCGGCATGTCGTGACCAGGCTGGTCGAGCCTGCGTTTGCCTGGCGAGGCTGGACGGTCACGTGGAGCGCGTGCACGACGGCTGCTCTTGCTGTCCTCATGCTCGTCTATTTTTATGCGTACGAAGGGCAACTGTTCAATGTGGTATTTACCATCGGCGTCACCGGCGCGCTGGTGAGCGTACTTGCATTTTTCACTCGGCGGCTCATGTTTTCGCTGGCGTTGGTCGCTGCGTTGGACGCGGTAGTCATTTGGGCTTCGACGGTCAAACGCCAGACGATGAATATGGTTGTGCACGCTTACGACCTGTTCTTCTACCTCAGTTCGTGGTCGACTTTCAGCTATCTCTGGCACGAACAGCGGCATCTGGTTGTCGGGCTCGGATTGGCACTGACTGGTAGCCTAATAATCGGCGCCGCGGCATGGCGTTTTGATCAAACGAGATCACCGCGTATTTGGTCGGCAACGGCATTTGCCGTTGCAGTTTGTCTGACTATCGTGGGCGCTGCCTTGAAAGGCGAGCGGCGGCACATGCAGTTCAATTTTGAGGCGCTTTATGTGTCGTCGTTCTATGCTTCCTGGGCGGAGACATTGGAAACACTCGCGCGCGGATCGATGTTGGAGGCGTCGGGACGTGCTCCGGTTACGCCGCCGAATTATAAGGCACTCGCCGACTGCGCGATGGTCGATAAGCCGCCGCATATCATCATGATCCATCAGGAAAGCCTGGTGCCGCCGGGCTATTTCCCGAAGCTACAATACGACCGGGAACTCGATCCGCTGTTTCGCTCGCAGGATGGGCGGACACACAAACTGCGTGTGGAGACTTATGGCGGAGCGTCCTGGTTAACGGAATTTTCGATTTTAACGGGAATTTCGACGCAGGCGTTTGGCGGCATGCGCCAATTCGTACAGACTTTCCTCGTCAACCGATTAACCGATACGTTGCCGCAGAACCTAGCGATGTGCGGCTATCGCAACGTAGTCTACTACCCTCTCCTGAAGAACTTCGTCTCCAACGACAAGTTCTATGCTTCGATCGGGCTCAAGGAGATCTTTGACGCCAAGGCTCAAAAGGCGAAGACCGCGAATGAGCGCGACAAATTCTACTTCAATAACGCATTGGCTGAGTTGGAAACTCATATCGCCACGTCGAGGGCACCATTGTTCAGCTATATCCTGACGATGAGTGCCCATTGGCCCTATGATGTGACCTATCAACCCGGCGAAATCGTTGCTGGCGGCGGGCCGGGCACAACGCCGGAAATGAACGAGTATCTGCGACGGCTCGCGTTGGCGAAACGCGACTACGACGCATTTGTTGCCGACCTCAAAATTCGCTTTCCTGGGGAGCGCTTCCTGATCGTGCATTATGGCGATCATCAGCCGACCGCGACGCGCACTTTGCTTGGATTCAAAGAGGAGACGGAGGCTGAAGACGCGACGATGATTGCGGACGCGCCGGGATTTCTCACATACTTCGCCATGGACGGCATCAACTACGAAGTGCCCGCATTGCCGGCACAAGACGTCGTCGACGTACCCTATCTAGGGATGCTGGTGCAGCACGCAGCGGGCCTGCCGTTGTCGGATGCCAACAGGGAGCGACAACGCCTGCTGACACTATGTAATGGCCGCAATTATGGTTGCAACAAGCAGGGTGCGATCCTGGCTTTTCATCGACGTTTGATAGATAGTGGGATTATCGTTACGCGTTAACGTCTTAGGCCGTTATCGTGGTGCTTTGGCAAGGATAAGCCGTGGTACCGGTTGCCCGCCGTAGCGACCTCGCCTATGGAACGCTTTAGCAGGGCCACCGCTGGCGTGTACCACACTCGGTCTGGTATGATTTTGGTCTGGTAAGATTTTGGAACATTCGACAACAACTGCCGATGTCATCCTTGAGGCTGATGCCCAAGTTTTGAGGGCGGCAAAGGGACCGGCATCTCTCAAGACGCTGTCTGTGGTCATTCCGGTGTTCAACGAAGAGCGGGGACTCGATGCCCTTTTCGGCAAGTTAAAGCCGGTGCTCGACGCAACGGGGATGAGCTGGGATGTCACTTTTGTCGATGACGGTTCGAAAGATGCGTCGTGCCAGGTCATGCGGCGGCTCAATGCAAGCGACAATCGGATAAAAGCGGTGTTTCTCAGCCGAAACTTCGGCAAAGAAATAGCTGTCGCGGCTGGCCTGTCGTATGCGACCGGTGATGCCGTGGTCATCATGGACGCCGATCTGCAGCATCCGCCGGAGACAATTCCGTTGTTCCTCGCGAAGTGGCGGGATGGATTTGATATCGTTTACGGTCAGCGTGATGATCGTGCCTCCGATAGTCCGTTCCGTCGCCTGTTCAGCCGTGGTTTCTACAAGACATTCGAAAGTATGAGCGGCACCTCGCTGCCGGACGGCGCCGGTGATTTCCGGCTGCTCGATCGAAAGGCCGTCGATGCGATGAACAGCTTCAGCGAGCGGTCTCGATTTAACAAGGGGCTCTATGCCTGGATCGGCTTCAGCAGCACGGGCGTGGACTACCATGTGCCGCCGCGTTTCGATGGAGGTACGTCACGCTGGCGCCCACGACAGCTTTGGCATTTTGCACTTGATGGCATCGTGTCGTTTTCCACCGTGCCGTTGCGGATCTGGTCGTATATGGGGCTGCTGGTGTCGATGGGCGCATTTGGCTACTTGCTGGTTTTCCTTACGCGCACGATTATTTTTGGTAACGAAGTGCCGGGATTTCCGAGCCTTTTGGTGTCGGTCATGTTCTTCGGTGGGATCCAATTGATTTCGCTCGGAGTCATTGGTGAGTACATGGGTCGCATCTACGACGAGGTGAAAGGGAGGCCGTTGTTCATCGTCGCCGACGAGGTGGGCATCGCGGCGCAGGGGCAGGCTGGTAAGCAGGCGCCGCGGCTGCCGACGAGCGCTGCGTGAGACGCCCGATCCTGACGGCTGATGACTATGCCATGACTGACGGAGTCGCGCGCTCCATCGAGGCATTGGCCGTTGAGCGGCGGTTGTCGGCAACGAGCGTTATGACGACAATGCCCGAGTGGCCGGTCGCGGCGCAACGGTTGCGCGGGTACCGCGATCGACTAGCCGTAGGCCTGCATCTCAATCTGACGTTGGCCGCACCAGCCGGACCGATGCCGCGACTCGCACCCGATGGTGCATTTCCCAGTTTGCAGTCGTTGATGCGCGCGGCGCTGCTTGGACACCTTTCCCCTGACGAGATCCGCCAAGAAATCGCTCGGCAACTCGATCTCTTCGAGGAACATTTTGGTCATGCGCCGGACCACGTCGACGGGCACCAGCATGTGCAGGTGCTGCCGGTCGTGCGGCAGGCGCTATTGGCGGAACTCGCCGCGCGGTACGCGCCGCGACCGCTGTTGGTGCGCAATCCGGCGGATGCGGCGGGCCAGTTGCTGGCGCGCGGGTTCGCAGGCGGCAAGGCGCTGACGGTCAAACTGCTGGGAATGGGTTTTGGCAGGGCGGTGCAAGCGCGTGGCCTGTTCGTCAGCACGCGCTTTGCCGGCTATTCGGCGTTCGATACGTCTGCTTCATACGAAGCGGAAATCAGTGGCGAGATCGAACGCCAAGATTTAGATGCATGCGGATTGTCGATAGTCATGTGCCATCCCGGATATGCCGATTTGGCGCTCGCAGCGATCGACCCGGTCGTCGTGCGTCGACAGCAAGAGCATGACGCCTTAATGCGGCTCCAGAAACTGCCCGAGCGCATCTGGCACGTCGATCGCGCCGTTGACGGGCCAACAATTGATTGGGCCGATGTGCAAAGGGAGTTGGGATGACCGACGATCATGCGGCGCAACCCTCGACAGGCGGCATGCGACATTGGCTGGGATTTTTAGCCTCGGGCACGCTGGCGTTCGTGGTCGACGCCGGGGTGCTGAAGTTGCTGACAGCGGGCGCGTCGTGGCCGGTCCTGCACGCCCGCGTAGTCAGCATCGCACTGGCCATGATCGCCGGCTGGTTGGCACATCGGACGTTTACATTCGCGATCAAGACGCGACCGACGCTGGCGGAGTTTGCCAAGTATCTGGGCGTTGCGTGGTCGGCGTCGGCGTTAAACTATGGCATTTTCGCGGCAATCCTCCTGCTGTTTCCCGGTACAAATACCTTGATTGCGCTGGTCATCGCCGGCCTGTTCGCGATGGTGGCCAGCTACCTGGGACTGCGCTTTGCAGCATTCAGGACTTCGGGGCGTTGAAGCATGCGTCGGTTCAGCGCTGCCGACGACGCAAGGCGACTTCGAGCCGTTCAATGGAATCCCACCGCATCAGCTCGTGGTCGACATGGGAAAAGCCGGTTAACGTGGCAATGTGTTCACGCACGCGCTGCAGCATCGTCGGTTGACGTAATTCAGGTGCACCGCAAACCGCTTCGATGGGAATGGTCCGACGTGTCGATGTTGCCGGCGTGCGCAGTCGGGGCATTAGACTGCGGCGGAGCCGTTGAGCGGCAACACGCCCGGCGGGGTCGGCGTGATGTTCGAGAGCGCATAGATAGGGTTCCCACAGCTGCTGGCGCGCAGCGGTGCGGTCGGTGGACGAAGGTGTCAGCCGTTTGGGCTCAAACGGCTCGATCGGCGCATGTGACATCCAATCGTAGGCCTTGCGCCAGATTTCAGCGGTAACGCGCTTGTTTTTGTGGCCGCGCAGTTGCACGATTGCTGGTATCGCAGGATCGGTGTCATGCAATCCGATCTCGATGCACGCAACGATACGGCCACTCCGACTAATGCGGGCAACGGTGGAAACACCATTGCTCAGGCGCGGGGCGAACTGTTCAAGGCAATTGTCGAGTTCGGCTGCCGCTTCGATAAAATCTTCGGCGCGGCGCAGCATCGAGAATTCGTAAGCGCCAATCTTGGCGTCCGGAATCCAAGGTTCGAGCGCGCCGGTTCCCAGCCATTCAACGAGCGCGACGCGCTTCAGCCACGTGTTGAATTCTTCGACGGCGGCGCTGATTGAAAGTTGCGGATCAAAGCTCTGGCGCAGCAGTGCGTGGCCGTGCGTCCCATAGTTGTGCGCAAACCAATACCAGGCGGACACGAGTTGTGCGCGGTTCGATGGCACGGTTGCAGTCAAAGATGCCCAGGCGCGTGCCGTCCACAACGCAAATTCGCGGCCGCCGACTAGATAAGCGTCAGAAACGCCGGACAACCAACAGCCGGCGCGCCGGCGGTCAGTCGGAATAAAAGAACCAAGGCGCAAGCCGAAATCGGCGTCGAGCGGCATCTGTGCGAATAGTTCGGCGTAAGCTGCAGGCGGCAGGCGGCGGAGCCATAACGGCAGTCCTAAAGCATCGCCGATCTGGCGAAGACCAACACCCTGCATGGTCAGCGCAATTGCCCGCTCGCGAGAAGGGCCGTCATTATAGTTCGAAGCGAGGGCGAACAGTAGGCCAGGAAAACTGTCGGCCAGGTCTTCGAGGGCGGGGGTCGAAGCCGTGAAAGCAGCGATGCGTGGTCGGATGTTGGCCTGGAATTCCGCAATACGCCGGTCCCGGCGCGCGACCTGGTCTTCCAACCCACCAGTGGCGCCGGCAGCGGACAGATATCCAACCGCGGCGCGATCACTCGTCGCCATGTGAACTACTCGCCGTGCTCGACTTAACGGTGAACTCGCCAGAACTTGCTACAACGTCGCGTGCCACTTCAATTAACGCCACATCGTGGCAAAATCGCGAGCGCCTAAGTAGCGAGTGAGACAGGCGGAATCGCGGACCTGTCTTGCTCGCAGCGACTAGCTCACACGACGGAGTGAAGTTCGACCAAGGCGCTGAGGCTCGCCGCTCCCGGCTGCCGCGCCCAGTCCTGGGTGTTGCGCATTTCGCCGGATAGGCGGACGGTGCGCAGACGGGCGAGGTCAACGGTGCGGGTAACCCAACAGGGTGACGCGTTGGTCGCGAGTGCCAGCACGCCGGCGTCTGAAAGGCCATGTTCGGCTGGGACAAATATTCCAGCGAAGCCAACGTTCCGATCGACGGCCGGAGACCAGGGAGCATCGCCGATGAGCGTCGATTGAACTGTGACACAGCCATTTTCAAGTGCCCGAGCGAGCGCCGCGGTGCGAACACGATGATAGCCGGACACGAATTCGGTGCATGAGGGAATGAGTATCAACTCCGCCCCCGCTTCGCACATGGCACGTACCAACAGGGGGAACTCGCTGTCGTAGCAAATGGCAATGCCGATACGCCCTAGCGACGTCTCGAAAATGCGCAGCGACTTTCCGGCGGTAATGCCCCAACTCGTCTCGAACGGCGTCATGATCAATTTATCTTGCCAGCCATAAACGCCAGAAGGCCCAAACAGTTTCGCGCGGTTGACGTAGCTGCCGTCGGCACGCCTAAATGGGCCACTGGCAGCCAGGATATGAATATGATGATTGCGTGCGGCTGACGCGTGAGCCGCCTCCATGCGCTGCATGGCATCGGCCGCGACCGCGAGGGAAGCCGCGAGGTTACCGGCAACGCTGCGGTCGATCGCTGCGTATTCCATGGCGCCATATTCGGGGAATACGAGCAATTCTGCTTTGTCGGCGGCGGCTTCGGCAATCCAACGCTCGAGCTTCTGCATGTAATCGGCGAGACTGTCGAAACGATCCAGCGGATATTGTGCAACCGCAATCCGCACCGTCTGCGCCTCAGCCATCAGAGCGCCCGCATCCAAAATTGCATGGGTTTTGAACTCTCAGCGAGTTCACCGACGTCAGGCCAGGAAAAATTTGCGATCAAACCCGGTATTTTCTCGTAGCCGCGTTTCAGCCAAAACGCGTCGAGCGGTGTTGCATTCGGCGGCTTGGCCGGATGATCGTCTGGACGCACGACGCTGCAAAACGTGGTATGCGTAAAACCACCCAGACCGCGGGCATGAGCCTCTCGTTCGTCAAAAAAGCGATGGCCGATACCCTGGCGCCGGAATTTTGGATTGAGCACTGATTCACCGAAATAGAAGACGCGGCTGACATCGAAGCCCGCCTTGCGAAAAGGCGCGCCGAATTCAGCCTGATGGTGCGCGAGCGGAGCCCCGGTGCTGACGCCCACAATATCATCGCCATTGCGAGCCACGACGATGACTGCGCCTAGTGAGGCAGCGAATTCCTTAAGGTAGATTTCTTCGTAGTTTAAGGTGCCGTTGTAAAGGTAAGGCCAGTCCAGAAATTCCGAAATCCGGAGCCGCGCCAGCGCAGGCAAGGCCGCCGGCATTTCGGCTCCGGTCAGACGTTCGATGTGAATGGTCATTTTATAAATCCCGTTTAGTCGGTCCTGATATAACCCGGGACGTCCGGGCTTGCGACACCCGAGTTTCGATCGATTAAGTCCGACGTTGCCCAAAAGTCCCTTTCGCTCTGTGCCACGGGATCGGCTATAGTTTGTCGCAACAGATGGTCGCAATCGTATGGGGTCGCCGTGCTCGATCTGAAGCCGCAAACTTTTGAACTCGACCCCATTGAGGTCTCGCCAGTCGAGGTCATCCGCGACTTGCAGTTGCATCGGCTGAAATGGGCTTTGCAACATGCCTATAATAATGTCCCTCATTATCAACGGACTTTTGACGAACGCGGGGTCAAGCCAGATGACTTGCGGACGCTTGCGGACCTCGCGAAGTTCCCATTTACGGCGAAGGCAGACCTCAGGGCCAACTATCCGTTCGGCATGTTTGCCGTGCCGAGGAGCGAAGTCGCGCGGGTGCATGCCTCCTCGGGTACGACTGGCAAACCAACGGTGGTCGGTTATACCCGGCGTGACCTCGACACGTGGGCAGACCTCGTTGCCCGATCGCTGAGGGCTGCCGGCGCTCGGCGTGGCATGCTGTTGCACAATGCGTATGGATACGGCCTATTTACCGGTGGGCTTGGACTGCATGCCGGAGCCGAACGGCTACGGATGACGGTCGTGCCAATATCGGGAGGGATGACTGAGCGGCAGGTTCAATTGATCCAGGATTTCAAGCCGGACGTGATCACGGTGACCCCGTCGTACTGCCTGTCGATCTTGGATGAATTCAACCGGCAGGGCCTTGATCCGCGCAAGACCTCTTTGAAGGTGGGTATTTTCGGCGCGGAGCCCTGGACCAATGGCATGCGTGCCGAAATCGAACAGGCGTTTGATATGCATGCCGTCGATATCTACGGACTATCTGAAGTCATGGGGCCGGGCATCGCAAACGAGTGCGTCGAAAGCAAAGATGGCCTGCATATCTGGGAAGATCATTTTTACCCGGAAGTCATCGATCCTGAGACGGGTGAAGTGCTACCTGACGGCGCGAAGGGCGAACTGGTCTTCACCTCGCTCACCAAGGAAGCGATGCCGGTAATCCGCTATCGGACACGCGATCTGACGCGACTGCTGCCGGGCACGGCGCGCACCATGCGACGCATGGAGAAGGTGACGGGTCGGACGGACGACATGATGATCGTACGTGGGGTGAACGTGTTTCCAACGCAGATCGAGGAGCAGATCCTGAAAGTGCCGGGACTGAGCGGGCATTATCAGGTGATCTTGACGCGTGCCGACCGCCTCGACGAAATGCATGTGCTTGCCGAAGCGACGCCGGACGCTGCGTCGGCTGAAATGCGGGCCGCCAGCGGGGCGCGTCTGGTGCAGCATATCAAGGACGTCATTGGTACGAGTGTCGGTGCGAGCGTTCTGGAACCGGGTGGCGTTGAACGCAGCCAAGGTAAGGCGCGGCGGGTGATCGACAAGCGCGGGCTGGAGAAATTGTGATGGGCGTCGATACCCCTGAGAAGATCACAGCGGCGTTCGAGCGCGCGTACAATTCGCGGGACAAGGGCATGCTGATGGCTCTGTACGATCCGGACGCGGTACACACTTTTGATGGCAACACGATTGCGAAAGGGCATAGCGCGATCAGCGCGGCCTTCGATCGCGGTTTTGCGACCCCGCTGAAGCTTGTCGGACAAATGCTGTCGTGCATGGTTTCGGGCGACACGGCTTTGCTGCGCGTGCAATGGCAGAGTCGCGGACCAGAGGAGAAGCTGGGTAAAGCAAACATTTCATGTGAAGTTCTCGCGAGAGGCTCCGACTGCCTGTGGCGGTATGTTATTGACGATGCCACGGGTGGCAGCCGACCTGTAACGTTGGCAAAGAGCTGAGAGCGTCGTGCATAGTGTTTCAAATGGCGCGGGTGTCGCGCGGGGGCCGTTGACGCAGTGATCGATGAAAAGAGATCTGGTGCCGGCGGCGTTGCAGTGGTTTGGCCCTTGAGGGCGCTGTTGCTGCGTGATCTAAAATTGGCTGCACGCGACGGAGCGGCGTTGGGCACGGCGCTTGGCTTCGATCTCGTCGTGGTCAGCCTGTTGCCGCTGGGGCTGGGGCCTGATGTTGCTTTGTTGGCGCGGATCGCGCCGGGGGTGTTGTGGATCGCACTGCTTTTGTCGGCGCTGCTGTCGGTAGCGCGGTTGTTTGAAGCGGACCATCAGGATGGTTCACTGGCGGTGCTCAGATCGGCACCCGTTCCGTTAGAGATAGTGGTTGCCGTCAAAATCGTTGCACATTGGGTAACTGCGGCGGTGCCACTGGTGTTGGCAACGCCGTTGCTGGGGTTGCTGCTTAATCTTGACGCCAATGCCTACGGGCCGCTTATGGCTGCCATGCTATTGGGTTCCCCCGCGGTGAGTGCTATCGGCGCCATTGGTGCAGCATTGACGCTTTCCACACGCAAAAGCGGGTTGCTGGTGGCGCTCCTGGTGCTGCCACTTTACGTGCCGACACTGGTGTTCGGTGTATCAGCGGTCGATGCGGGAATGCTGATCGAAGGTGGTGGTATGGCACCGCTTTTGATCCTCGGTGCTTTATCGCTGGTCGGGCTTATCCTTGCTCCAATCGCGGCAGCGGCAGCTCTGCGAGCGCACGAATTGGCATAGATCAGTGACCTGGGTGATCGTCCCGCCGGCGTTGCCAGAGCTGCAACACTGCGAGGGCAATCACCATGGCGCCGAGTATCCATTGCCAAATACGCAGCTGGCTGTTGTAAGCGTAACCGAGAACAAAGGGCGATGCGGCAACCCATATGCCGCCTGCAAGTTCGCCGACCTCCTCCCAACGGCTGGAGCGAATTATTTCAAACTGAGCCAAAAGCAAAAGCGCAACACCAACGATTGCGGCGTTAGGATACGCGGCAGTCGGCAACTTTTCCTCGCGAAACCATGGGCTAAGGCCGATGGCAACCGCTAGTGCCAAGCCTAAATAGTCTTCCCAAGTACGACGTGATTTGAGTGGAGGGTTGGTGGGCATTGGAGCACCCTGAGTTCGACAAACTGGTTATGGCGGCGAACTACGGATGTAATTAGACCAGTGCACCTATTCTTTCGGGCGCATCAGTCTATCAACACTGAAAGGACCGCCGCCGGCGGCTGCCAAGAAAAGGAACACAAAGGAATAGAGAACTGCCAACTCGCCGCCGTTGAGGATTGGAAAAAAACCACGTGGCGCATGCGCGATAAAGTAGGCCGCAGCCGTCATACCGGAAAGCAGAAACGCGGCCGGCCGCGTGAATAATCCGATAACAATCAGGATGCCGCAGATAAATTCAATGGCGCCAGCGGCGCCGCTGAGAGTGCCGATCGATGCATTATTCATGGGACCAACCGGTAGGTTGAGATATTTCGCTGTTCCGTGTTGGAGGACCAATAAACCAGCCATGACTCGCAACACGCTGAGCAGAATAGATTCGAGGCGCGTTGTCACGGCCGTGACTGACGATGCTCGGACGAAATTTTTCGTACTGGCCATCAGAGGGTTCCCGCTGGAAGCATCCCTATTCGCACCGACGCCTCGCGAGGCTTAGTACCTGGTGAAAGATCGCAGCCGTGGACAAGTTCAAGACGTCAACGCGGATCTACCCAGTTGGTTTCATTGGTCTCCTAATGCTGTGGCGCAACACGCGCTAAAGCTGCACGCAAACTTGCGCACGATCCGTCCTTACAACGGTTTGCGGATCAATCCTTTTGGCGGATCAGGCGATCAACACTGAAGGGACCCCCGCCGGCCGCCGACAGGAAAAGGAACACAAAGCAAAACAAAGCGACCATCCCACCGCCATTTAATAGAGGAAAAAATCCCCGTGGAGCGTGGATGTAGAAGTATCCGATGGCACTCATGCCGGACAGCAGGAATGCAGCCGGACGGGTGAACAGGCCAATCACCAGCAAAAGCCCGCACACCAATTCGAACACACCGGCAGCACCGAACATCGACTGTATCGGCATATTGTTCATCGGGCCGATCGGCACATTGAGGAATTTAGAGGTCCCATGTTGCAGCACTAGCAATCCGGCCATCACGCGCAAAAGGCTTAGAAAGACTGGTTCGAAACGCTTCCAGGTATCCATGTCTTCGTTCCCCTCACTACGGTCGCGGTGCACTAGTCACATCGACGACCCTGTTACTTCGACAATTCTTTCAACCCGCGACGGATCAGTTTGGCAACATCGGCACCATCGCCCAGTTCCTGCATGGCGACGGCGATCGCCTGACTTGCCTGCGTGGGTTGATAGCCAAGATTGGTAAGTGCGGAAATGGCTTCTGCCGGCGCATTGCCGAGCATTGATCGAGCGTCGGGCTTGCCCCCGGCAGAAACGGGAATGTTGAGCCCGGCGACCGACATTTGCGGCGCCTTGTCCTTTAGTTCCATGACGATGCGTTGCGCCAGTTTCCTCCCAACGCCATTGGTTTCCTCGACTGCCTGCCAATTGCCAAGAGCGATGGCGTTGGCGAGATCCTGTGGCGCCAATGTGCCGAGCACGGCCAGAGCAACCTTGGCGCCAACGCCCTGAATTGTCTGCAAAGTACGAAACCAGGTGCGCTCGACTTCACTCGTGAAGCCGTACAATTTGATAGCGTCCTCGCGGACGTGGGTATCGATCGTAAGAGACGTTTCGTCGCCTGTTTTGAGGTTGCGAAGCGTGCGGGACGACGCAAGGACCTCGTAGCCCACCCCCATGACATCCACAATCAAGTGGCTTTCACCGATTGCGTCAACCTTGCCGCGCAGTTTACCGATCATCGGCGTCAGACCCTTTTTGGCTCATGTGGCGCCTGCATCTCTAGCGGTATGGCTCACGTTCGTCGCGAGCAAACGTTCGAGGGTGGCAAGGGTCGCCAAATCGATACGACCGTCGATGCGGGCGACACGGAAGTGACGTTGAAAGGCGGTGACGGACGCGACCGTCTTGGCGTCGAGAATGCCGGTTATTTCAACGTCATAGCCGTAGGCCGCGAACTGGCGCTGGGCTGCGCGAATGCAAGCGAGGGGCGCGTCGTCGGGAAGGCCCGGGTCTTCGGCGTGGGGCCTTGAGGGTTCAACCCAGACGCCAACACCGTGTTCTGCCAACAGAGCCCAATTGAATTTTTCGCCGGGATCAATCTTGCGTTGCGGGGCGACATCGGAGTGGGCGAGAACCCGCTGGGCGATAATCCGATGGCGAGTGACGATGTCGCGGCCGAGTTCCACGACGGCGGACATTTGTTCATCCGGGAAGGGGTGATAGCCCATCTCGTGGCCAGGATTTTGAATTTCAATGCCGATTGAGCAGGAGTTAATATCGGTCTCACCTGCCCAACTGGAAACGCCTGCGTGCCAAGCACGAAGAGCTTCCGGCACCTGCTGTGTTATGCGACCGTCGACGTCAATGACATAATGGCAGGAAACCTTGCTGTCAGCACGGGCGAGCCAGTCGATAGCGGCGGCGGCCGAGCGCATACCGGTATAGTGCAGCAATAGCATGTCCGGCTGCAAATTGCCCCTGCGCGTTTCCACATTGGCGGCGGGAACGATATCGTCAACCAACGCACTGTCGGGCGTAAAGCGGAAGGCAGTCATCGGCGTCAAAGGTCGCGCTCGCTCGCCAAAGTGTCATAGGCAGTATTGATGACGGCCAGCTTGCGCGTCGCGACCGCCACAATTTCCGCGGGGACGCCCCGACCGATCAACAAATCCGGATGATTATCGCGCACGAGTTTGCGATGCCGTGCCTTCAGTTCAGCGTCGGTAGCAGTCGGATCCAACCCCAATACATCGTACGGGGCGGAGGCGTCCTCGACGAATTGAGCGCGAATATGTCGGTAAGTGCTGGCGCTGAAGCCAAATCGTTCAGCGACAATTTTCAGGAAGTGATCCTCACCGGGATGAAGGGCACGGTCGACCGTGGCAATGTGAAACAGACTTTCGAGCACGTCGCGCAGCAACTGCCGGTCGCCTTGAAGCAGACCGCGAACCTGGGTGGCATAGGCTTCGAAGCCCCCGATATCGCCTTGGGCGAGTTCGAAAACGCGACTGACGTGCTTGGCCTCGTCCGGCGGAGTTTGAAATACCCGATGAAAAACTTCGATCTCAAGCGGAGATACAACACCGTCCGCTTTCGCCATCTTGGCGCCAAGGGCTATAACGGCCATGGTAAACGCGACGGTGTGGCGACCATCAATTGAAAGCGGGGGCTTTGGCCGATCAGCAAACTTGCCGTCGCCGAACGTGGTCGCCAGCCCTGTAATACGCTGCCAAATGGTCATAAGGCGAGCATATCTTGCTTTCGGATCGAAATGAAGGGGGCCCAGGAAATGTGCTCAACTTCATTCGCATGCAAGTACTGTTTCTTGTATAATCAGAGGGTGTCTTGACGCCGCAATTCGGCAATCTCGACCTCGTCAAGTCCAATATCACGCAAGAACCGATCGGTTTGGCGCGCCAGAAACCGGTTCGTTTCGCGCTTGGCTTGCATTTCACGGGCCGTGGTAATGCCAATTATTACGCGGGCCCAAAAGCCGGAGCCGGACCGTACTGCGGGATATTGGGCGGCGGGCGTAACGGAACGGTTGGCAGCGTACGTCGGATTTGAGCTCATAATTGTCTCCACTCTGGTTAATGTGACCCTTGGCGGGCCTTCTTAGGTTTCGCTACCAGATGGGCAACGAACTCGAGTGATACTCTTTGAATAAGCCTTCTGGCCGCATTGCACCAGGGAAAATGCTGCAGCGCAGCAATGCAGTTTTGCATGTGCACAAAAGCGTCATGTGCTGCATTGCGACCTAAATGGCAATTCGGACTCGATTGCGGAATCGCTGGACAGGCCCTAAGACGCCATCATGCTGCAAAGTTTCGAATCCACATCCGATCCGTCGCTGGGGCCGCCGCGCGTAAAGGCCGTTCGGGCTGAGATGAACGATGTGGGGGTGCAGGTCTTTTTGGTGCCGCGTAGCGATGAGTACCAAGGTGAATATGTGCCGACGTCGGCTGAGCGCCTGAAATGGGTTAGCGGGTTTTCCGGATCTGCCGGCTTGGCCGTGATTGCGATGAAAGCGGCCGTCGTCGCGACGGATGGGCGGTATACGCTGCAAGCGCGCGCGCAAGTGCATGGCGCGACGTTCGAGGTCATCGATAGCACGGAAAAGCCATGGATCGAGTGGTTGGCAGCGAAGCTTCCAAATGGAGGCACTATTGGTTTTGATCCGCGCCTGCATACGGCGCAATCACTAACGACGCTGCGTGGCGAAGCTGGGAAGCACGGGTTCACGTTGAAGGCGCTGTCGGCAAATCTCGTCGACCGTGCTTGGGGACGCACCCGTCCAGCGCCGCCAATTGGGGCGATCGCGGTGCAGCCGGTGGCACTGGCCGGGGTTGCGGCAGAGGTTAAAATCGCGGACGTGCAAAAGCTACTCAAGGCTGAGCAGCAGCACGCCGTTGTGTTGACGATGCCTGATAGTATCGCGTGGCTGCTGAACATTCGCGGCAGCGATGTGCCGCACAATCCAGTGGTGCTGGCGTATGCGGTCGTGCCGGTTAAAGGCAAACCAGAGCTGTTTGTCGATCCGGCGAAGTTGACCGTCGATAGCAAGAAGCATCTGTCAGCGTTAGTGAAGTTATCGCCGGTCGAAGAGCTCGGTGGACGACTGCGCGAGATGAAAGCCGAAAAAGACCGCAAGGTACGCGTTGACCCGGCGACCGCATCGGCGTGGGTTGTCAACGCGCTCGGCAGTTGTGCTGCGCATGGCATCGATCCCTGCGTGTTGCCAAAAGCGAAGAAAAACAGAGCGGAACTCGATGGCGCGCGCGCGGCCCATGTGCGCGACGGGGTGGCGATGGTGCGGTTTCTCGCTTGGCTCGACGGGGAATCTGCGAGCAATTCGCTCGACGAAGTGCGCATTGTGCAGCGCCTTGAGGCGTTTCGTTCGGCGACGGGCGCGCTCAAAGATATCTCCTTCGCCACTATTGCCGGTTCGGGGCCGAATGGCGCATTGCCACATTACCGGGTGACGAAAGAAAGCAACAGACTGCTCCAACAGGGCGAGATGATCGTTATCGACAGTGGCGGGCAGTATCAAGACGGTACCACGGACATCACACGGACGGTGGCCATCGGCATGCCATCTGCTGAAATGCGGCAGCGGTTTACGCAGGTCCTCAAGGGACATATTGCGATTGCAACTGCGCGGTTCCCGGTCGGGACGCGCGGCATACAACTCGACACGCTGGCGCGCTATCATTTGTGGCAAGCGGGCCTCGACTTCGAGCACGGAACGGGGCACGGCGTCGGTAGTTTTCTTTCAGTGCACGAAGGGCCGCAGTCGATTTCAAAGCGTGGAATGGCCACACTCGAGCCGGGCATGATCGTGTCCAACGAGCCGGGTTTTTACAAGCAAGGCGCGTTCGGTATCCGAATTGAAAATCTGGAAGTCGTTTCGGATGCAACGGCGATCAAGGGTGGTGACAGACCGATGCTCGGTTTCGAGTGTCTGACACTAGCGCCAATTGATTATCGCTGCATTGAGCCGGATCAGTTGACACAGGCGGAAGTCGCTTGGTTCAACAGCTATCATGCGCGCGTGTTGGCGACGTTGGCAGGGGCACTCACTGCCGAGGAACGCAAATGGCTGACAACAGCGACCAAGCCACTTAGCAGAGTGCCACTAGTTCCGTCGCTGCTTAAACCCCGGGATTAAGTTGAGGCTGAAGGTTGGAAATGCAATGTGGTGGGGATCTGGTGGGGATACCTTGTAACCCCCGGAGGAGTTTGCTAGAGCACGCGTGCTGCGGAACGGCTTCAGGGTTGGTTGCAGTAGTCATGGAAGCGGTCATGGCGGAATTGGTAGACGCACTACCTTGAGGTGGTAGCGCCGCAAGGCGTGGAGGTTCGAGTCCTCTTGACCGCACCAGCATTTAGTAAGCCTATCAAGAAGCCCGCGAAAGCGGGCTTTTTTGATGTTCGAAGAATGCGCGCGTCCCGCGTCCGCGGTAAGCACCTTGGGTTGCTACCGCGGACGGAGCCCAGATGTTTGTTTGGGGTGCTTTTTTCGGGAAAACACTCAGCCCCCTCGGAACGACGTAAGGGGCATGCTTTTTCCGAATGCACTCAAGAAGTTCGATGATCAGTGTGTATCGGCCGACCCGTTCAATTGATCCCACAGCTGATCGGCAGCCTGACTTCGGCAAACGGGTGAACGAAAGAGCCGGATATCGACAGGAATATCGAACGCCGACTCCCCGGCACGAACCAAACGACCAGACCTGAGATCGTCATCGGTTAGCGTCAATGGCAGCCACGCCGCGCCCAGGCCTTCGCGGACCATCGTCAGCAGCGTTGCAGCTAGGTGGGATGTAAAAACGATCTCTACACAGACAATACCCCGAAGATCCGCATATTTTGCTGCCAGGATGCGGCCCAGTCCAGATGCCGCACTGTAGCCGAGGATCCGTGTCGACTTGTGGGCTTGTCCGGGAATTGGCCACAGAGGTCTTTCTTGCGCATCCGGCCGGCAGACTGCAACGAGTGTATCGCTGCTCAACAGCGTGCTCGGAAAATGAGCGGCATCAAAACGTGCGGGAGTGTCGGTGTGATGATGGCACAGCAGAAAATGCACTTCTCCGCTGAGCATGATCTGCTCGCACGCCTCCATGCTATCGGAGAGCAAATTGAATGTTCCGATTGCGTCAAGGTTGATATGACGCCTCATCCATCCCGGAAAGAATGTAAATGAAAGTGCATGGGTCGCCGCGATCGATAGCGCCGTCCTTTGACGGTCACCAACAGCCCGCGTATCACGCCGCGCCCGCTCGAGGTTGCGCATCAAGTCTGTGGCTAACGGGAGGAAGTGGGTTCCGGCCGGTGTGAGCGTGGCGCCGTGCGCGCTGCGAACGAACAGTGGCGCGCCGACCCAGTCTTCCAGCGCGCGCACGCGGCGGCTGAACGCAGGTTGCGTCACATTGCGCGCATCGACCGCGCGCGAAAAACTGCCCTGCGCCGCGAGGGCCTGAAAGTCTTTCAACCAATCAAGTTCCATGTTCGGTGCAACTATTCGCGTGCGCGATGCCGCTTGTGCATAGGTTGCATCGATCTTGGCATTGGCGCTCGGGCGCCGTATAGGGCAAACCGCTACCCAGTCAACCCCATAGCTTGGAATATGCACATGCGCATTATTGATGTCCGCGAGATCACCAAGCCGATCTCCTCACCGATCCGCAATGCCTACATTGACTTTTCGAAAATGACGGCGAGTCTCGTAGCTGTCGTCACCGACGTTAAACGGGACGGAAAGACGGTTATTGGCTACGGCTTTAACTCGAATGGCCGTTACGGCCAAGGCGGCCTCATCCGCGAGCGCTTCCGCAATCGCATTCTAGAAGCTGCGCCGGACAGCATACTCAACGATGCCGGTGACAACCTCGATCCGCACAAGGTCTGGGCCGCCATGATGAGCAATGAAAAGCCCGGCGGCCATGGCGAACGCTCGGTCGCCGTGGGGACGCTCGACATGGCGATCTGGGACGCAACTGCCAAGATCGCCGGTAAGCCGCTGTTCCGATTGCTGGCCGAGCAAAGGGGGTGCAAGGCCAACCCGAAGGTCTTCGTTTATGCGGCTGGCGGATATTACTATCCCGGCAAGGACGACAAGGCGCTGCGAACCGAGATGCGCAGTTATGTTGACCGCGGGTACACGGTGGTCAAGATGAAGATCGGTGGCGCTGATCTCGCCGCCGACCGCCGCAGGATTGAAGCCGCACTTGCTGAAATCGGCACCGAAGCTCGGCTCGCGGTCGATGCCAACGGTCGATTCGATCTCGAGGCAGCCATAGCGTATGCGAAGATGCTGCGCGACTATCCGTTGTTCTGGTTCGAAGAAGCCGGTGACCCACTGGACTACGCTTTGCAGGCGGCTCTATCGGAGTTCTATCCCGGCCCGATGGCAACCGGTGAAAATTTGTTCTCGCATCAGGATGCTCGCAATCTGCTGCGCTATGGCTGTATGCGGCCGGATCGGGATTGGCTGCAATTCGATTGCGCGCTCTCCTATGGTCTTGTCGAATATCTGCGAACACTCGATGTGCTGGCTCAATTCGGCTGGTCGCCGAGCCGCTGCATTCCGCACGGCGGGCATCAGATGTCGCTGAACATTGCCGCCGGCCTCGGTCTTGGCGGCAATGAGAGTTACCCGGATCTTTTCCAGCCTTACGGCGGCTTCCCGGACGGAGTGCAAGTAGTAAACGGGCACATCGTGATGCCGGAGTTGGTGGGTATCGGTTTTGAAGGCAAGTCCGATCTCATCAAGGTGATGCATGAATTGGCTGAATGAGCCGCAGCAAGGCAGAGTTCGCTGCGGCGAATGTTCTTTAAATTTGAATTTTCTCAACGCAAAATCCGTCGACCGTCACGATCGTAGTGGTCACGACCTGTCTGGCTCGTCGGCTTTTGCATGTTGATCCGTTTGCGGTACTCGTTCGTCACATCGCTGGCTTCGCGCGAACTGCGAACGACCAAGGGGCGAATGAAAATCAGAAGCTCAGTCCGATCGATTTTGTCGGTCTTCTGTCGGAATGCGGTTCCAAGAATCGGAATATCTCCCAACAGCGGGATCTGACCCTTGGTGTTATTGTCGCGCTCCTGGATGAGACCGCCAAGTGCAACGACTTGGCCGTCATCGACGACGACAGACGTCCGAATGCGTCGCTGCTGAATGGTGGGCGAATCGATCCCGGAGCTCGTAGTACGGGTGACATTGCTGACCTCCTGCTCGATTTCCAGGACAACACGTCCGTCATCGCTGACGTGCGGGACGACGTTCAGAATAATACCCGTGTCCTTCATCGTGACCGAATTGACGAGTGGGGCCCCGACCGTCGTGGTTGAAACTGCTGACTGAGTTACGATCGGCACTTGATCGCCGATTTGCAAAGTGGCCTTTCGATTGTCCAGGACCATCAAAGAGGGGGCCGATACGACGTTCACTTTGGTGATCGACGAAATAGCATCAATCGCGGCTGATAAGGCCGACGTTAAATAGAAATAGGAAAACCCGGGAAACTTCGGTGCGATGGAGCCGTCGGTCGCGTCGCTGAATGTGGTTTGACCCTTACCCGCGAATGCCCATTTGACGCCAAACTTCAACTCATCGGTCAAAGTGACCTCTGCGATCAGTGCCTCCAGCATTATCTGTGTCGGGAGCACATCCATGCGCTCAAGAATTTGCAGGATGCGATCGTACTCTTTCCGCGTGGCCGTAATCAGAATTGCGCTGTTGGCTTCGTCGGCGACAACTCTTTGTCCGCGGGATCCGGATTGCTGTGAACTGACTTGTGTGCGGTCGGTATCTGCGGCGTTGCCTTGTGCTGTCGGTGTCGTTGAGGGCGCGGCATTGGCGATCGATCCGATCGCACCTGTCGTTGAGCCGGCAGAAGCTGAAGTTGGCACCAAGGCGGCTGTTGCGCCGGCGGTACCAGTGGTGCGATTTCCATTCGAGTTGGAAGACGTGCCGTTCCGCGCCTCGGCCGATGTTTCTGTCGTGACGGTGCTATTGTCAAAACGTGGTGCCACCGAGCCGGAAGCTGAGCTGTTTGTGTCTTTGGACACGATCACTTTCGAAAGCAAGTTGGCCAACTCGGTCGCATTCCTATTGTGCGTTTTATAGACGAATAATTGTTCCTCCGTCGTTTCGGCGACGCGATCCAATTGGTTCAACCATTTTCGTGCTGTTTCCAACGGCCCAGGTCGGGATGAAATGACCATAATGGCACTCAGTCTCTTGTTCGGAATTACTCTCACCGAACCCTTCATCGGGCCGTCCTTGTCGAGCCCGAGCACCGTTTCGAGTTCGCGCGAGATGACCTCGGGATCCGACGATTTTACGGGGTACAGCGCGACTGACATCCCGCGCATCCAATCAACGTCGAATAGTGCGATCATCGCACTCATGTCATTGAGCTCGCGAGGTGTCCCTGAAATCAAGAGGATGTTACGCGAATCATCGATATTCAATACCCCACCCTGTGGAGTGATCGGATCGATAATGCGCTTCATTTCGGAGGGCGCGACAAACTTCAACGGAACAACCAGGATCTGCGTTCCCGCCGGGTTTCTGTCCGAGCCCAAACCAATCCGAGCACCCGACTGCGCAGCACCGGCGGCAGCAACGATCCTGTAGTGGCCGTCGGTTCGCACCAACGCCGCACCATTGAGCTTCAGCGCACTTTCGAATACGTCGAGAACCGCATTACGGTTCATTGGCGATGTCGTTTGTATGGTAATGGTGCCGGTAAGCTTGTCGGCAATTGTGTAGTTCGCCTTCAACACATCCCCGATAATGCTCTTGGCGGCCTGAGCAATTGGCACATTGAGCAAATTCAGCGTAACTAGCTCCTCACCGTTCGATCCGCGCTCCGGCGAGACGGCGTTACTGAAGGCGTTTTGCGAGACGAAATTGCCGGTGCCTCGCTGCTCGATGCCTTGGAAGAGTTCTTCTCCACGGCGGCTGCCGGTGACCCGATCAGGTTGGCGTCCCAGCTGCGTTTCACCGCGCGGTGCTGTCTGACGGCCCTCTGAACTGTTCGACAGCGAGTTCGTTACAGGTGGGTCAGTCTGGTCTACTGCGCATCCGGTCAGTGAACAAATTGCGAGGAATGCGAGCGACGATAAAAATTCCTTGGACACAACAAACACTTCACAAAACTCCTTTGTTGCTTCAGCCGAAACACTACCGCTTGACGCAACAAAACTTGTATTCAGCGCTACCACCGTCTGGTTTGCGATGGCAAGTCGATGACCTCGAATGTTATGGAAATGTGGGGAGAAGGCTGTGGATGTTGCCGTTCAGTTTTCCACTGAAAAGCCATACAACAGCAGAGTTGCCGATTGACTGTCGCGCACAAGACGGACCGAGTTTTTTTCGATAGCGACGATAGACCAACCCGTTACATCGTCGCCGACTGCTCGCCAAGTTGACGTTCCGGGTGTTGCTTCGATGAGTGCGCGGGTGGGGCCTGCTCCAGCAACGATACCGTGCAATCTGACGCCGTCCAAGCCGATGAGAGGTCTTGGCGGTGCTTTTGCCGCGGCAGGCGCGACGGGCGTTGAGGCTGCTCGTGCGGGGTAGTGCCTGCCCTCGAAAAAAAGTGGTCTTGTTACCGTTTCTGAATAGTCGCCAAGTTGGCGACGTTCTAATGTATTGATTATCGCGGCGCTCTTTGGTTGGGATTCAATCCTCTTGCTCAACCCGGCTTCACGCGCGGACGCCGCAGGCAAGGAAAGAGATTGATATGTTTTGTGCCCTAAAACCATGAGTACGAGCGTCAGGCAAACCAATATGATCCCGTAGGCGGTCAAGCGCGCCATTAGCGTCGTCCTCCGCGCTGAGCGACCAAGGGCATCGGTACCGGCAAGGCCGCGGTTGCCTGTGGGCCCCCGGATGGGAGCGACGCTGGCTTTTCGCTGACACTCGTCGACAATGCGGAAGCAGCAAGGCTTTCCGGCTGTTTGGCACCAAACATATCAATTTCGGCAATGATAGCCGCGGCGCCGTCGATGGTTGGATCGGCCGACTTGATCGGCCACGTATCGACGCGAATGACAAGACGTTCGACAAAAAGCAGTGGTGCAGGGGCTTCTATAGCGTGCATAATTTTTTGAATGTCGTGTAGTTGACCGCGCATGATGGCGCGCAATCCGATGTAGTTCAATTTTCCCGACGGGCGAGGCGGCAGGATATTCGAACTATTCAACTCGACATTATTAGCCAGCGCGAGTGCCCGCAATCGGTTCTGAAGCTCCGCAACAATGACAGAGTCCTGGTTCCCCACAAGAAAGTCAGTTGACCACTGTGCGAGGGTGGCGGTTGATACAGGTTCATTGGCTTCGTGTGCCATTTTAATGCCTGTTTGCAATCGCGATAAAATCTCTGTTCGCGAAGAAATCTGAAAATCTCTCCCGTCAATCATTGAGTTTGCCCAATGAAAGATCAACGCCACACATGCGAAAGGCGCAAGCAGCATGGCCGCAAAAATGAGATGTTTCAGTATATTTCTATCGTATTTCATGATCTTATTCACGGTTTTTCAGCAAATTGTGTTGCGCCGTTTCGGCTATCCGACCGTTCTCCAGTCTGAATTTTATCTGAAATCGCTCAACCCCGCGCTGAGGATCCCGAGTGATTGGCGATGCAAAGGCAATACCAGAAAGCATTTTGGAGTTGTTGAGAAGAGATATGAGTTCGGATGCATTGGTGGAATTGCCGTCAATCTGAGCCGTGTCGTCTTCAATGCGTAGATCGGTCAACCATGTGCTGTCAGGTATTCGTTTGGTGATCTCGTCCCAAACCGCAAGCGCCGTCTGGCGCTCGACGCGCCGCATTCGAGGTTGCCGAAGCAGCGCCGTCGTCGCTTCGGCCTCGGTATTCTGTTTGCGGAGGTTTTGAAGTTGAATAGTTGCATGTTTTATATTTTCATCAAGGGTTGCCAGTGTGGTTTCGCGACTGTTCAGTGCAACTCCGAAAGCGGCAACTGACAACGCGCCGATGACAAATAGTTCTACGGCAATCGCGTTGCGGATGCGTGTCGAAACTGGTGCGCGTGTACGCTCGCCCGGAGAAAGAAGATTTACTGGCAATACTTCGTTGTCCGAGCCGATCACGTTTATTGCCTTGAGGGGCGTCTGAGCACTTTTTAACATGCTGACGGCCCGAGCCGTCACGGATCGCTTCAGAAGGAAATGTCTGATTTGGATCTTTCCTGTGTCCTCTTTTTTATTGACTATTTGCCAACCCGAATGGACTTCGCATATTTTGAACGGTGTTGTACGCTCCAAATCGACCGCGACAATCTCGTCAATCCTGGTCAATGCTGTTGCGGGGATCGAGATATCGCGCACAAAACATTTATTTATGGGCACGCTTACTGTAGCGGATAGCAGAGAGCCATATTTTTTGACGCTGTGGCGAAGTGCGTCGATATCGGCAACACTGATCGCGGAATCTTCTTTAAGGTGCGGAAGGCTTTCGGTACCATCAATTAATATTTGGAGCTCGTGGGGGTCGCGTGACCACGCGTGGCTCACGGACGGCGGAATTGTTGCACGGAGACGAGAGACTGCGGATGTCCAATATTTGATGACTATGCGCTGCCCCTGCTTAACCTTTGCGCCATCGATTTTCATTAACATGTAATGTAGTCTTTCATGTCGTGTGGAGCAAATAGGTGTAATGTTGCGATATTCTAACAGTATTTTTAAGTTTGATAATGCTTGCTTGCTATCCTAATCAACATCCGGGGTCCGTAGTGTGCATCGCCAACATAATCTTCCGTCCGGGTGGTGATCTGCAAAGTTAGTGCCAATGCTTGCTGCAAAGTCGGTGCCATGCTTGACAATTTCGTGATTGAAGCCGTAGACGCGCCACCAGTTGTGCGGCGCAATCCGCGTGATGCGGAAATTGCAAGGTCATTCCTTGACTGTCTCGTTAAACGCGATCTTCTTGATCGGCTTGCAGCGGATCGTGCATATCAGGCACAGCAGGAAACGAACGAGAGGATTGATGTTGTGCTTGCGCAACTCGGTTTGCTCAGTGAGGCCGCGCAACTTGAAGCGTTAGCCAGTTATTTCATGCTTCCGGTTGCCGCTGTTGAGGACTATCCGTCGGAAGTGATTTTGCCGGATCTCCTGGAGGCTGATTTCCTGGTCCGGGCGCGTTTCATTCCGGTTGCTGCGACCGAGGCCAGCGTCACGCTGATTGCTGCGGATCCGTTTGCCACCGACACGTTGGCCGCAGTCGCTTATCTCGTCGGACGACCTGTAAAGGTCATGCTCGGTTCTGCAAAAGATATAGAGGGGGCTATCGATCGGCTGTATGCCGAACAGGAGGCTGTCGAGGCGCACGGTCCCGATCCGGATGCACCAGTTGCTGCACAAGAGGACGATGTGCAGCGGCTGCGCGATATTGCGAGCGAGGCGCCTGTCATTCGGCTCGTGAATCGACTGATTGCCGCGGCGATTGAGCAGCGTGCCTCAGATATTCACATCGAGCCATTTGCCGACAATCTCAGGGTCCGCTATCGGATCGATGGGGCCTTGACGGTGATCGACCGACTGGCTCCAGAAATGCAGCCGGGCGTTGCATCAAGAATAAAGATTCTTGGTCGCTTAAACATTGCGGAGCGGCGGGTGCCACAAGATGGGCGCTGCAAATTCATCCATGCGGGGCGTGAGGTCGATCTCCGTATCTCGACGGTTCCTTTGATGCACGGTGAAAGCATAGTTCTCCGTATTCTGGACAGGGAGGCTGTTGAGCTTGATTTCAAGGCGCTTGGTTTCGACGCTGGGGCACAAGCAAAGCTCGACAGAATGTTCCAGTCTCCAAACGGAATTGTGCTGGTAACTGGCCCGACCGGAAGTGGCAAAACAACAACGCTGTATGCTGCGCTCAAACAATTGAATTCGACGGAACGCAAGGTCTTCACTGTCGAAGACCCCATCGAGTACCAATTGAATGGCATCAACCAGATGCAGATCAAGCCAAACATCGGGCTCGATTTTGCACACGCTTTGCGGTCCATTCTTCGCCAAGATCCCGATGTGGTGATGCTTGGTGAAATGCGCGACGTGGAGACCGCACGCACTGGAATTCAGGCTTCGCTGACTGGACACCTTGTTTTGTCGACTTTGCACACTAACAGTGCGGCAGCCTCGATCACCCGCTTGCTCGACATGGGCGTGGAAGATTACTTGTTGGCGACCACAATAATAGGAATTTTGGCACAGCGCCTCGTACGGCGCATATGTCCGCTGTGTGC
The DNA here is from genome assembly GCA_025351355.1 of Hyphomicrobiaceae bacterium. GTDB lineage: Bacteria > Pseudomonadota > Alphaproteobacteria > Rhizobiales > Hyphomicrobiaceae > JABFRJ01. The sequence continues at coordinate 46,870 of JANXWC010000077.1, read as the reverse complement.
TGAAGCTGAGCGTGAACCCTTGGGAGCCTTGGCGCTGCTGTCGGAAGAGCTTCGGGACTTCGCCAAATCTCTACCTGCCAATAATATGAAGCGCCCCGTCGGTTGTGACTCTTGTCGAAATACCGGTTTCAAGGGACGGACGACCATTTCTGAATTCCTGTTGGTCGACAAGGACGTCCGCAGTCGCATCGTGCGCGGCGTAAATGATAGGGAAATCGAAGTGATTGCAAAAAGAAACGGGATGGAATCATTGCTCCAGGATGGCTTGCGGAAGGTCATGGCCGGCGAGACCACTCTTGGTGAAGTCTTGCGCGTCGCTAGGACCTGACAATGACGACGTTCACGTACCTTGCATTTGATGCTGCAGGCAATCATGTCGATGGCCAAATTGAAGCGAATAGTGCGAGACATGCGGCTGATCTATTGCACCAGAAAGGATTGATTACATATCGAACTGAGCCTCTCTCGGGTCGAACTGCGCGATTAGTGACGGCCGATGTTGCGCCAAAAATGTTGTCATTGCTGGAGTTCGCAGTCTTTACGCGCCAGCTTGCGACTTTGATTAAGGCTGAGTTACCGGTCGATCAATGCTTGCGCCTCGTCAATGACCAAGCTCCAAAGAGCAGGATCGGCATGTTTGCTGGCCGTCTGGCAACTCAAGTGGTGAGTGGGAAATCTTTGTCGGAGGCAATTGAGATTGTAGCGCCGAATGCGTTGCCGTTTGTTGCACCTCTGATCCGTGCAGGGGAAGCGCGTGGCACGTTGACACCGTGTCTGATTGATTTGGCGCGCATTCTCGAACGCAGGGTCGAAGTGCGGAATCGAGTTCGCGGCGCATTGGTGTATCCTTTATTGTTGCTTGTGCTGGCGTTGTTAACCGTTGTTCTGGTGGTGACCGTACTTGTTCCTACGTTAATGCCTCTGTTCAAGGATAGTGGCGCTACTCCGCCACTTGTCCTGCAACTCGCTGACGACATAACGAGCTTCTTGACCGAACGGTGGGCTGTGGCACTGGCGCTCGCCGTGGCGATGAGTGCTTTGGCAGGCTGGGTGGTACGCCGTCCTGCAACGTTGGCTTATGTCGACAATGCGCTCTGTCGTTTGCCTGGAATCGGTGCCCTGATTCAGCGCACAAATGTAGCGGTCGTTTCCCGTACACTTGGCTCGCTTCTGCGCAACGGTGTTCCCTTGATTGCGGGCCTTACACTGACGGCATCCGTTGCATCCAATTCAGGTTTTAAGCGCGCGCTTGCGGATGCGACTCAGCGCGTAAAGGAAGGCAGCAAACTGACTGCGGCGTTGCAGAAGCAGTCAGCATTTCCAGACTCTGCCCTGCGTTTCATTGCCATCGGCGAGGAGGCGAGCCGTCTCGATGAAATGCTGATTCACCTGGCCGATGTGGCGGATGCTGATAACGAGCGCCAAATCGACAATCTTCTTACGATGCTCACACCGGCGATTACTCTTTTCGTGGGGCTATTCATCGGTGGCTTGATCCTGTCGGTGATGCAGGCGGTTCTCAGCGTCAACGATATTGCCCTACAATGACGCAAGAATTGAAACAGACGTTAGGTGAAAGACCTGACAGTGGGTTGTCGCTGGTTGAGGTGCTGCTTGTGCTGGGTATCATTAGTGCGGCCTACGTGCTCGCTATGCCCGGTTTTGTTCGGTCGTCTGGGAATTTCGGGCTGCGGGCGTTCGCACATGACTTGACTGGCAATCTGCGCGTCACTCGCGCCGCGGCCATCGGGAGTGGCAGCGTGGTAGGTATTTCGTTTGATGTCAAAAATAGAATTTACGTGACGGATTACGATAAGCGCCGCGTGAAGTTACCGGAAGATTTAACTTTGACGTTGACGACGGCGCGCGATGTGGTTCGTTCAGGTGCCGAAGGGCGGATAGTTTTTTTCGCTGATGGGAGCTCAAGCGGCGGTAAGATTGTTCTGCAGCGCAACCAGGAACAATTGGTTATCAGCGTCGAGTGGCTGACCGGATTTGCACAAATTGAGGCGGTCGAATGAGATTTATCGACGAACCGCGCGACGATAGCGGCTTTGCTCTAGTCGAGGTTCTTGTTGCGCTCGTTATCACGACGCTCGGGCTTGTAGCTGTCTATTCCGCCTTGTCAGGCCACTTTCAACAAACTGCCAATATTGCGCTTCGCCAATCAACGTTTGCGTACGTGAGTTCCCAGCTTGATGCGACGGGATCGAGTGCGACATTGGAGTTCGGAGCGGTCAGCGGCACTTATCCCAACGGCGCGAGCTGGCGTCAAATGGCGTTCGAGTTTCCAGCAGTAGCGGGCGCGCAGTCGTTTCCGGTTCGTCCCGTCCTGGTCGTAATAGAGGCCTATGACAAGAGCAAGAAACTAATTGCACGCGTGAAGTCAGTGCAATTTGCGGCGAGCCCATTGTGATTGGCCGCCAACACACACAAAACATTGCGCACGACGATACGTTGGCGGATGGTGGATGGTCTCTCGTGGAGATGCTTATCGCACTGGTGCTGCTGGCGTTGTTGTCAGCAATGCTTTTCAAGGCACTCGCTAGTGCACGCAGTGGGTTGGATACTTTCCGGCTGCAGGCACGCGAAGCTGGGTTGGATGCAGTGCAGATCCATCTTCGCCATACATTGGCGGGTGCGTGGCCGCTGCGGCGGGGGGGAGCGAAAGGTGATGCACCGATCATCGAGGCGACCAATAGTTCAATCGAGTTTATTTCCAACTACAGCCCACAGGGCCAACATGGCGGCTTGTATGTTGTTGCTCTGGAGTTGGTGAATTCCAAGACATCCGGGGTATTCGACCTGATAGAGAAAAGGACGCTACACCGTGAGCCACCTCAGACAGGGGGGCGGGAGCCGCTTCGCCCGAGCATACGGACAAAATTAATTTCTGGGATTGTTAGTTTTAAAATTCGTTATTTCGGCACTTTGGACGACGAACGTTTACCGCGCTGGTTTGACGGTTGGAGCGATTCGGTTCGATTGCCGGAACTTATTTCGCTTGAGATTGTATTTCCCGCGAATGATAAACGCGTGATGCCAAAAATCGTGGTTGGTGTCCCCGCAAGTCGGTAACGACGGCGTTCCCCTTGAACCGGCCTCAGAACTGATTATTCTCATTTACCGCGAATTGGCCGGACGCTTTCGATCAGTTGGTGACATCCTGGTCTTCGCCCGTACCGCCAGGAGTGTTGTCACGCCCAAGTGTGAACACCTGAATTTGCCCAGGTGTGGCTGCTTTGTAATTGTAGGGCCGTCCCCAGGGGTCAATGAGGCCGTCCGCTTTCTTAATATAGGGGCCGTTCCAACGGGGTAGGCCGGCGGGCGGCCGCACGAGGGCGTTGAGCCCCATCTCCTCCGTAGGATAACCACCGTTGTCGAGCGCAAAGAGTTCTAGTGAACTGACTATAGCGCTAATCTGGACGCGAGCCGCGTCGGTACGCGCCTTTCCGAGGTAGCGCAGGACTTGCGGACCCGCGAACGTTGCAAGCATGGCAAGAATTGCCAGCACAACAAGCAATTCGACGAGTGTGAAACCCGCCTCGCTGTCCGGACGTTCGCGATGCAATTTCTGTTTGCGCGATAAATGGAGCACGCTTGCAAATCCTTTGGGGCGACAAAGCTTCTGACCCACCCAGCTACGCGAAGGGTCCAAGAAGCCAAACAATCCAAGTTCCAAAAGCAAGGAACGGGCCAAAAGGAAGGCGCGTCTTCAATGTCACCTTTCCGGCGCGGCTTGCGAACACAACAATGACAAGCAATGCTGAGGTGCATGCCAGCAATAAGACCAATGGCAAATGCTCAAGGCCTAGCCAGGCGGCGGAGGCGGCGAAGAGTTTTGCATCGCCGAGTCCAAGGCCGGGATAGCCGCGAAAATGTACGAAAGAGCGGGAAACAGCGAATAGTATCGCATATGCGATAGGCGCAGAAACGGCCCGCCACATCATTTCCTCGAACGAGCCGGCCGGCGCAAGTAAACATCCCGATATGGCTAGGGGAATAGTCACGGCGTCCGGTAAGCGAAGTGTCGCCACGTCGATCAGACTTAGAGCCAGCAGGGCTGCACCTAAAAAAGCCGAGGCCAGCAGAAATTTAATACTAATCAGGTTGTAGAATAACAAAAATGCAACGGGAACGGTGTAGGCAGTCGTAATCACAAGAAACGCAGCCGGATTGCTGTGGCATGCTTCGCGAATTGCTTCAACATTGACGTCTGTGTATTTGTTGTTATCTATTTTCAAAGATTTTAGCCTTTTTTACGACCGCTTATTCCATAAGCGATAACCAGCCATTTTTAGTATGCCGCGCCCGACCGGCGGCACAGAGGCTGCAACGAAAACTCAGAGAAGCGAGATCGGAGCCGCGATCGATACTCTTTGTGTCCCGTTTTGGATAAGATAATGCCTGAGTCATGTTTAATGTTTGGTTATGGAACGGGATCAGGCAGAGCTGCTGCGCTGGTCACCGCTGCTGTATTTTCTGTCGCTGCGGTTTTGGCCGGCACAGATCAACCAGCGAGGGCTCAGGTGTCGCCCGCTCCGGTTCTTAGTGGCCTTGGTGTTGCAATTTCCCCGCTCACAAACGTGCGACCATTGCGTGCGGATACCACTGGTTACATAAAGGATCCTGTAGCGGCCGCGCAGCTGGGCAAAGCTTTTTTCTGGGACATACAGGCTGGCAGTGATGGACAGGCGTGTGCAAGTTGCCATTTCCACGCTGGCGTGGACATCCGCACGAAAAATCAGGTTAACCCGTGGCTCGATGAGGCGGCCGGAAATCCGGATTTGATCGGGCTCCCCGGAAAAACTCCACAATATGGCGCGTTCAGTCCGCGACAGAGCGATGCCGGCATGCCCACCGGCCCGAATGCCGATTTGAATGCTGCGGATTTTCCATTCAAACGATTTGCGGATCCGACGGATCGACATTCCCCGGTCCTGTATGAGACAAATGATCGGTTCTCATCATCGGGGAGCTTTGGCGGGGATTTTTCGCAAGCCGGGAGTTCTGCGGGTCCGGTGGACGAAAAATGTGCGCAGGGCTACGACACGAAAAGCAGTCCATTTCACAAGAATGGGCTGGTTCATCGCCGCGTCGCCGCGCGCAACGCGCCGTCCACTATCAATGCTATTTTCAATTATCGTCAATTCTGGGATGGACGCGGTAACTCCGAATTCAATGGAGTTAACCCGTTCGGGCCGCGCGACGCCGACGCGAAGATTTGGGTCGACGTAGGCGGCGCGCAGACGTGGCGCAAAGTTCTGATACAGAACGCAAGTGCTGCGTCGCAGGCTGTCGGCCCGGTTTTGAGTAGCAACGAAATGTCTTGCGTCGGCCGGGTCTTTGTCGATGTTGCCAGGAAATTGTTGCCGTTGGCGGTGCTCGGCCAGCAGAAGGTGCATCCTAGTGATAGCCTCTTTGGCATGACCGCCGGGTTGATCAATACAGCGGCATTGGGCCTTGCCAACACGAATTACTCGGATCTCATTCGTCGCGCTTTTCGTGATGAATACCATCGCGCCGGACAAGCCCAATTGGAGACGAACTTTGCACTTTTCTGGGGGCTGGCTATTATGGAATATGAGGCGTTGCTGATTTCGGACCAGTCGGCCTTCGATCTTGGAAATCTCAATCAACAGGAACTTGACGGCCAAGCGATCTTCACGGGCAAAGGGAAATGCGTATCCTGTCACAGCGGTCCGCTACTCAGCTCGGCTACCGTGTCAAGCTCAGATCCTGGCATTCCAAAAATCGTCGACCACATGGTGATGGGCGACAACACTGTCGCCTTTTATGACCGCGGATTTTACAATATTGGCGTTCGCCCGGCGCGCGAAGATCGCGGTCTAGGGGGCGAAGATCCTTTTGGCTACGATCTGTCGTTTGCACGGCAGTACATTTTGCGTAAATGGGGTTTATCAACGTGGGACCATTTTCAGGTTAATCCATGTGATTTCAAGGTGCCGGTCGATAGCCGAAGCTGTGCAACCGAACCGAGTTTTATTGGCTTCAACGCAAACACACTGCCGCGGGATGCCGTTGATGGGGCATTCAAAGTGCCCATATTGCGTAATGTCGGGCTAACGCCACCATACTTTCACAATGGTGGGCAGGCCACGTTGGAGCAGGTTGTGGAGTTCTACAATCGTGGCGGTGATCGTCAGGAATTTGCGGACGGGGCAGACTCCAGCGGCACGATGGATTTACCGGTTTTGAGTGCTTCGGGACGAGGTGATCGCAGCAACCTTGACGTCAATATCGGCGATCCCGGCAACCGCACTGGCGGACTGGGCCTCTCGGTCGCCGAACGCGCATCGCTGGTCGCGTTTCTCAAGTCGCTGACAGACGATCGTGTTTCTTGTCATGCTGGCCCATTCGATCACCCTGAGCTGCCGCTTTCGGTGGGACATCCAAGCGGTATTGCAGGACAGGCGAACGGTGCGCGTGCGGTTGATTTAAGGGTTCTGTTCCCTGCAACCGGCAAAGCCGGTCTTTCAGCGGAGCAAGATGGGAGCGGACTGCCGCTTCCCTGTTTCCCCAACTCGGGAAGTCTTTTTGGGCAATTGCAAACGGTATTCGCTCAAATTGCACCTGCAATGGGAGCCTCCACGTCACCAGGTCCGCCAGGTCCGCCAAATCCGACGCCACCTGCCCCCGATCCGACGCCAACGCCGGATCCGTCGACGCCGCCTGATCCAGCTGCGACCCCAAGGACGACGGGTGGGTTCGGTGCCGACAGTGCCGGAGTTGCGGGGAACGGAAACGCAGCCTCCCGTAGCGGGCCAGACGGCGCTAATGAGGTGAACAATTCTCGACGCGGAAACGGTGCCGGACCTTACAGCGGCACGAGACCTGCAGCAGCTAACTCGTCGGCAAAGGCAATTGGGTTAGCCGAATCGGAACGAACTGCGAGCCAGGCTGGCGGGCCAAATGCCTGTATTGGGACAAACGAGTTGGGCACAGAGGACCTCAAAGCGGACGGACCTCAAGCGAGAGCTGATGCGACCAATATCTCTGTTAATATTGCCTGCTTCACTTCAACTGCGCCGCCCGCATCGACGCTCAAGTGTCGCGAGGTCAGCGAAGCTGAGAGTGCCATTCCTGGTGTCGGTGAGCCGCAACTGATTACAAAGGCATTCGGGGCAAACACGATCAGTTGCGAGCTGCCGGCGATTGCCAACGTGAGCAGCGCCGCACCCGCAACAGACGTGCAATTGGAATTGCGCCCGCCTCGGTAGGTACATGATGGCGAAGTTGGATGCGAATTAACCGGTCGTAAAGTTTGTCCTTTCAAAAATTCCTAAAACTACTACCACGATATAAGTGAAAATTTACAGTTCTCGCACCCCATTCGATACGTTAATTAACTTAAATGAGAGGGAATTGCGTACATGTATTTTCTACGTAATGCATCAAAAGCACGGATCAAAGAAGCCGAGCAGGCACGCCAAAACCGTAGAGACATCGTAAAAGCGCTGTCGCATGGTCAAATAAGCAAGCGTGATTTGATTAAGTGGGGAATTCTGACCACAGCAGGCACGATGGTCGTCAAGAACGGCCTCAGTCCATTTGCACGAAGCGCATTTGCCGCCGTGCCGACCGGGACGCCGCCGAGCCCGGTGCCGCCCGGATTGAAATTCACCCAACCCATGCCGCGTCTCAATCTGCAAACACCGTTACCGCTTCTGGGTCGGGATTATATGGAGACGGCGACTGGTACCGGTGGGGTGTCTGTAAAAGAGACTGAATTTGAGTTCTGCACGCCGGGCAGTTCCAGCGCAATCGCGGGCCAACCGGGCGCGCGCCGGTCTTCGTATCACTCGAATTACAATGCCGGCGGTTATTATGTTGACCAATCTGGGCGACAATGTTCTGCAGCCAACCCGATCAGCGGCCTAGGACCGATGGAAGGCCGTCCCGGTTTGCGCCCGGATGGCGACTACTTCGCGCATCAGCGCTGGAATGAAGTGCCGCCAAGAGTTGGCTACCTAATGTCGCTCGGCCAAATTCGACCTGGCAGCACGTTTCATCCCGGTCTACCGGCGCAGGATGCGAACAATGTTTGGAGTTTCGGGTCGCGTTACAATACGTCTTGGACGAGTTCTACAGGCGCTGATCTGACGAAGCCGGCGGGCTACTATGGCCATCAAACTGGTTCGCTGACCGCACCACTGATGCGGGTTCGCTATAATGAACCGGTTATTACGCGCATCTATAATGATCTGCCGGTTGATCGTGAACTCAATGGTGGGTTCGGGCGGAACGAAATCTCGACGCATTATCACAATGCGCATAATGGTGCGGAAAGCGATGGGGCCTGCAACGCCTATCATTTCCCCGGTACATTTTACGATTATCACTGGAGTTCCGTGCTCGCTCGCCGCGATTGGCGCAGCTATCCGCAGCGCATGGACGCTGCCTTCAAACCTGGTGATCCACGCGCATCGACACCCGATGGCAAGGGCGGCTTGGAGCCGGTGGAAGGTGACTTCCGCGAAATTCAAGGAACGATGTGGTTTCACGACCACCGCTTTTTCTTCACTGCCGAAAATGTCCACAAGGGCAATTTCGGAATGGTCAACATGTACAGCGGTCCGGATCGCGGCAATGAAGGCCTGGACGACGGCGTCAATCTGCGGCTGCCTAGTGGTACCGCTGAGGATTGGGGAAATCTCGACTACGACATCAACTTGACGGTTTCCAATCCAGCACTGGATCAAAAAGCGCAGCTTTATTTCGATATCTTCGATACGGATGGCTTCCTGGGCGACATCCTCGCCGTGAATGGTTCGTATTATCCGTATATGGATGTCAAGGCGCGCCGTTATCGTTTCCGCATTCTTAATGCGTCGATGTCGCGCTTCATCAAGCTCGCCGTGGTCGATCAGGACGGCAAGGCAGTGCCCTTTCATTTCGTCGCCAACGACGGCAATTTCGTCAATCGAGCCATTCCGATCTTGGATGGCGCGCTGGACGAGCAGGGGGTGGCCGAGCGCTATGACATCGTTGTCGATTTCAAGATTGCGAAAGCGCGCGGCGTTCGCCGGATGTATCTGATCAACGTGCTGCAGCAAACAAATGGCCGCAAACCCGACGGTGCCGTATCAATCGGGTCAGCGATGCGTGGCATTTCTGCCGATCCGGCTGTGGGAAAAATCCTTGAGTTCCGTGTCGGCGACTTGGCGCCCGATGTGAGTGCTGACTTCTGGGGGAAGGATGCCGCGAAGCCGCTGACGGAGCAGGTGCCCATCCAACCGGCTGTGCGCACACGCACGATCGAGTTTGTCCGCTCGCAGGGCGATTCGAGGAAGACTGCGGATGGACAATGCATTCCCGATTGCGGAACAACCGAAAACTTCCCCTGGTCGATCAAAATCAACGGGCAGGCGGCGCACTCCCTCAATGCCTCGCGCATTTCTGCACTTATTCCGCAGCCGGGTGAAGTCGAGCAATGGACACTGGTCAACGGCGGCGGCGGATGGGATCACCCGATTCATCTGCACTTTGAAGAAGGCATTACACTGAACCGTGGCGGCGCGTTCCTGCCAGACACCGAAAAGCTTGTGCGAAAAGACGTCTGGCGCTTGCGTCCGTCGGGAAGCGTGACGTTCCAGGTGCGATTTGGCGAGTTCGGTGGCGCTTATGTCAATCACTGCCACAACACTGTGCATGAAGACTTCGCCATGTTGCTGCGGTATCAGCTGCTGCGCGGTGCTGACAGCACGGATCCGCAGCGTTTTGTGACGCCGACACCGATCCCGACGGAAGGCGGTGTGCGATGGAAGGACTCAGAGATTCTTTCGGAAGGCGATCCGCGGGCGCAGCAGGCCGCGGCAACAAAAGGCAAGGCATAAATTGGAAGTCTGAAGGCGTTTGATAGGTGTGTCGTCCGAGGGGGCTGGTTTTCCCTCGGATGTTCATGCGACGGGAGAACTATGCGCAATATATTGTTGAGGTTTTTTGCTTGTGCTGTTGCAGTCGCAGTTGGCGCGAGCGTCGTGCAAGCCGCGGGGACCGCCGGCTCCCGCTACGGCAGCGATTATTTTCCAAATGTCGATGTCCTCGATCAAGACGGACGCAAATTGAAGTTTTATGACGATGTCATACGCGACAAAATTGTGTTGGTAAGCTTCATCTATACGAGCTGCCGGGATATTTGCCCGTTGGTAACGGCACGGCTAGCACAGGTGCAGGAGCGTTTGGGTAGCGCCGTTGGCCGCGATGTATTTTTTGTTTCGATTTCGATTGATCCGGAAAATGATACGCCGCAGCGCTTAAAAGAACATGCCGAAGCCTTTCATGCAGGACCAGGGTGGCTGTTCATTACTGGCAGACCGGACGATATAAAATTGATCAACTACAAACTTGGCGAACGTAGCCGCAGCCTGACCGAGCATCGCAACGAAATTGTACTAGGCAACGATCGGACCGGCGACTGGGCGCGCGATTCGGCGTTCACCGACATGAGCGTTCTAGCAATGACCATCCAAGGCATGGACCCGGAAAAGCGGCGCGAGGCGGCGCGGCAAGTCATTGTGGACCAGGCCAAAGTTGTTCCCGATACCGACGTGCTGCCGGGGCAAGCACTTTATGCACGGACCTGTGCGGCGTGTCACACGCTTGGAAAGGGCGCACGAGTTGGGCCCGATCTTCTCGGGGTGACCGGACGGCGAGACCGCGCCTGGCTAGCTAATTATATGATTGCTCCGGAACGGATGCGCGCCGCTCATGATCCGATCGCCGTGGAGCTTATGGGAAAATATAAAAACGTTCGAATGCCGACGCTCGGATTATCCGAGAATGATGCCTCGGATCTTGTCGCGTACCTTGAGTTTCAGACGTATCGAATAACGGCGCCGAAGAGCGAAGCGACGCGGGCGCATGAACGCGGGCATCAACATGGTGGTCATTCTCATAACCATTCTCATTGATTGAATTTGTCGGAATGTATTTTTCTGCGCGCAGAAATAGCGTGCGAGGCGAAGCGTTTTATCGAATATGAGTGGATTGAAAATGAGCCGTGACGTGATGCGAAGGCGTTTTAATCATAAGCAATGCAATCAATTGACGACGGTGAATTCGCATACGAGAAATAGCACACGATAAGCTTTATTACTTGGTGGTGGTAAATCTTCATTCGCTGACAATTAGTCGGTGACGAGGATCCTTGATGCAGTTGACTGGGTAAGCCGCGTTGCCGGCAAGGGAGAACAGCATGTTTGGTGAGCGATTTAATTCAGTTGGAGCCCGCATATCGGGCGCGCGACCGGGATGGCTTTCATCCATTTCGACGCTAGCGGTCAGCGCTGCCTCTCTTGCGGTCGTCTTGTCGATGGGCTCCGGTGTGGTATTGGCGAAGGGTGGCACGGCCAAGCCGCCGCCACCGCCGCCACCGGGAGCGGCTGGTGCTTGTGTGGCACAAACAATCGTTGCAACAGCGGTGTGTGCGCCGCAACCGCCGCCGCCGGCGGCTGCCGTTTTCACCAACCCTGCGTTCGGCGCTGCGGTGACCCAGATCAATGGGTTCAGCATGACCGGATTTCTGCAGAGCGCGACGGTTGCGAGTTGTGCGGCGGGCAGCACGGCTGGCGGCACCGCGGTGATCAACGGTATTACAGTTTCGATTCCGAGCAATTTGATTATCCAATTTCCGGCCAACACTTTGACGTGGGCGGATGCGATGTGTCCGACGAGCGGCGCTCCCGGCTCAGGTTCTTATACGGTCACCTTTGCTGCGCCGCCGGTCGTTGGAACAGTCGTGCCGGCGTTGGGGCTGAACGGTAGTGCCGGTTCTGTCGGTGGTTCGACGACGCGGTATCCGTCGATCGAGCTCAGGATCGAAGGCAATATCGTGGGGGCAACTCACATTGCCGCTCTCGCTTACGCATCGCAGCAGTCGGTCAATTCGGGATCGGGCTACATTACGAGCATCGACTATGCAACTGGCGCGATCCTCGTCGGTTCGCGGCTGACCGGACCGGGCGTGTTTCCGAATGCCGCCGACGACCAAGTGCGCCTGGTGATCAACGATCCGTTTGGCCGTTACGGTCGCCAGCAGTCGCCCGACTCGCGCTTCAGCGTCGACGACCAGAATCCGACGATCAAGGCGGGCGGCACGGGTTATCCCATGTGTGTGCCGCGCGTCGCACCGAACCCTCCGGTTGGCCTTGAGCCGAACCCTGTGGAAACTGATCCGCTCTGCCCGCAAATGAACCGCCCGCGCGTCGGCTCAACGTTCGGCTGCCGTAATTTCGCATCGATACCGCTTATTATTCCCCGCGGCGATATCGCACCTGACTTGACGGCAACGTTTTGCAGCGCGTTCGTGATGCGGGCGCCGCGCGAAACCGCACCACTGCCGGCAACGCAGTTGAACCCTGGCATTACCGGGTTGAATAAGTCCACGTCGGCGACAGATCCTGACGCAAGGCAACAAGCACCCTTCCAGGTCGGCGATTTCATTACCTGGAGCGGCACACTGCTTCGCGGCGACACAGCGGGCCCCGCTGGAACCGCGACGATTTCGGTGCATACGATCGATGCCAATGTCGGCATCTTCACGCAGCCGGGTGCGCTACCCGTCTATATCGCTGTCGGGGAATTTGGTGTCGGCGTCGACCCCATTGCTTTGCCGAAGGGCGCGGTTTTGCCAGCCGCCATCAATGGCGCCGCGCAAGAAACCACCGCGCGTCTCGTCCTTGAATCTTCCGTCAGCGACATCACGTCCGTGGTCGATCTCTATCTGATCGACAAGGACCCGCTAAGTGGACCTGCGCCCGGAACCATCATCCCGGACTTCAATCGCTGGGTTACGCCAGAGGAAATGACGGGTTCCCTGACATTCCAGGTCGCCAGTGCGATTCCCCGGACGACGCTTCCCTTCGGCGGGGGCATCACAACACAATTTGATGGGCCGCAACTTGGTCGAGCGCGCATCAGAGCGATCAAGGTGTCCAGCGTTCCGTGCGTGCAACTTGCGGGCGGTTGCAACATCACGGCCTCGCCGACCCGCTACATGCGCGCCGTCGTGCGTGGACTGTGTGCGCCGACGTCAAATGCTGCCCCGGCACTGTTCGACATCAATAGTACGGCGCCGCTAGCGGCTGGCGCAACACCGCAGGTGAACCCGAACAGTCTGCTGGTGCCGCAGGCTCTGTTCCCGGCTGCGGCGACGCCATGCCTGCAGCGTGCACAGTTCGCCAACGGTCTTTATACTGGCCAGTATTTCGCACCGGTGGGCAACTTCATCTTTCCAGAAAACGTCAGAACTGGTGCGCCCATTGTCCCCTATACCTTCTGGTTGATGGACTTCCTCCGTCGCGGTGAAGGCGCGGGCGGCGCTGCGGCACTGGCTCCGGCTCCTTACTGATAATTGAGCCCATCGCAGACATGAGAACTCGCCTCGGCATTGCGTCCGGGGCGAGTTTTTTTTGCCTTGTTCAATTCGATGTTTCACACGCCGGCAGCCGGGCCAGCTGCTTATTCGTAGTCAAGGGGTGGGGCGTCCAGTTGCCCCAGTCGCGGAACGAGAAGCCTTTTTGTTGCCTGGTCGATAATTCGACGACAGCTGCCCGCTTTACTTGCCGGTCGGCGTTCCCGGACACCGTAACTTCAATCAGGAAAGCGGGCACGCGTGAGCGCGAGGCAACACTGCCGCGTCGAACGACGCGCGCTGGCAATTGTGTCGGGGTTTGGAACTGCTCACGCGTCGTGAATGCGTCGTCGCCGCCGTTTTGGCCGCGCGCGAGGACGCGGAGCAACGCAACGGGAGCGACCGCCGTATCGATACCGGCGGCGCGGGAATGCACCGTTACCAGCGGTCGCAACGCATCCAGAAGCGCTGGTGTCATGCCGAGCACTTGATCGAGTTCCTCGACGGTGTCGAAGGGGGCGTTTTTGGGGCCGTAAGAACGACCGGCGAGAGCGTACTGCTCGGCCTTCGCTCCGCCGGGCGAGGGTGCTTCGTCGGGACTTCGGAAATCGAAGATTGCCGCTGCCAGGTGCTGGGATTGCGGAGCCACGACGCCGAGGCCGCGCAATAGGATCTCAAGGGCTTCGAGAGAGCTGAAGTTGATGTCGATCAGGCCGTTAACGTCAGTAACCCTTGTCTCGACCACGTTGTTGCCGTCGCGGCAAAGCTGAGGAGTGCCATCGAGCGGAAGCTTCAGGTTTTTGTCGCCAGCGCTGCGTTGTTCGGCGACCCGATAGGCAACAAGCCGCGTGATACCGTCAGCGAGTGCCTGCTGTTCGACGCGAGAGTTCAGCGCCGTGCGAGCCCGAAGCTCATTGCGCGAGGTGGACATCAGCGTCGAAACGAGAATGGTGAGAATCAACAGCGCGCCGATGACGGTGATCAAGACGAAACCGCTATCGCGAGCTTCACCCGATGCCTGGTGCGGGGCGCGCTCCCATCTGGTTGCGAACATTTGTGTCACGCGGGATGTGCCCATGTCGGCCAATTAATTCGGCATTAACCGGTGACCTACGTTAGGCTTGGCAATGCCTTGGCGCAGGTGGACTTCCGCGTGAAACAATGGGTTCGCCGCGCAACGTATTAGACCGCAAGATCATTGCCAACTCATCAACAACGTTCGGAATGCTGCGACCACAGCCGATGCCGACGTGTGATGGAGCGATCGCACATGTGTTGGCAACTGTTGGCAACCCATTAAGAGCCATGAGTGTCGCCGCAACATCGGTTGACGATTTTTGCGAAGCAGTATTGCTACGTTAGGCAGCGTCGTTTGGCGTTAAACGGTTATCTGCTTGCAACTACATTCAAGCCAAACGCATGTGTTAAAGGGACAACGAAATGTATTTGCGCGGTTTGGGGCAATTTTGGTGGCGCGCTGGGCAGATAAATTGTGCAGTTCTATGCCTTGCTGCCACTCCCGCCTTTGCCCACGGCGACCACGGAAGTGGAGGCGATGGCGGCGTGCTACCGCAAGGTGCGACGGTCGTGACCGCCCAATACGACTTCATCACCTATCGTCAGATCAGTGACGAGCGCCTCGGTGCTTATGCAGTCAGCGGTATCGGCGGCATCCACAGCTTGACCACGATTGCGGTGCCCACGCTGTCACTTGCACGCGGTTTAACCAAGGACTTCACAGTTGGAGTCCGGGTGCCGTACCTGATCAACAGCGGCATATCCGAATCGAATGCTGATACCGGTCTTGTCGACGCGCGTGGCGGCGTGCGGGGCTTCGGCGATGTATCAATGACGGGTACGTATCGGTTCTACAATGACGCGCAGTTGGGCCTTACAGGCGCGGCCATCTTCGGCGTCAAGGCACCGACCGGACGCACCAATGCGACCGACGCATTCGGTGACTTGTTCGAAGCCGAGCACCAGCCCGGAAGCGGCTCCTGGGATCCCATGATCGGTGGAGCGGTCAACAGCACCCGTGGCCCATGGACACTGGGTGCAAATGTTCTCTTCACGCGCGCGGGCCTCGGCTCGCAAGACACGCGACTGGGCGATCGCTTCGCCTACGGTCTATCAGCATCCTATCTGCTGTCGGGCGCTGCGGCGCACGACCGTCCGATGAAACTCGGCACCGCGCCGTTCGACGGCATGATGCGCCACGGCGGCGTTGAACATGCATCGCCCGCTGCCCCGGCGCCCAGCCTCGAGGCGACGCTTGCCATTAATGGCCAATGGTCCGGCAAGCAGACGATTGCGGGCATTCGCGACGATAATACGGGAGCGAACACGGTGTTCCTGACACCTGGTTTGCGATTGAGCGTGGATCGTTGGTCGACATTTCTCAACCTTGGCATTCCAATTGCAAATCACAGCAATGGAGTGCAATCGGATCCGACGCTTCAGGTGACAAGTGGAGTAGCCGTTTGGTTCTGAGATAGTTGCTCTTCGCTCGGATCAAGTTTTTATACAAAGGTTTCATCAATGTGTTTTTCGAAAATAGCACTGCTTTCGACCATCGCAGTTTTGGTCGCGCAGACAACTTGCTACGCACATGGCGACGCGCCGCACCCGACATGTAAGAAGGGTTATGTGCTTTCTGCCAACCACAAATGCGTGAAAGCATAGGCGCGGATCTGCGGCCGAACCGCATCGTCGTTCGGTTCAACCGCTTCTTGCAATTGACGGTCGAGGGTTATCGGGAATTGGCGGACCCGCACACAGGTGGCGTAAAAGGCGGCATTGTCTTGTGCGGGCGCGGTTCAATTCGCCTTTTGACTGATCACACTACTTGATTGTGGTGACCGTGCCTTCGCGATATTTGGCGACGATAGCCATGTCAGGTTCGACGCCGAGGCCGGGAGCCTGTGGTACGGCAACGCGGCCGTTGTGTGCTTGCATGGCGTTGCCGTAGGGGCTGGCCTCAAGGCGGGCGTGGATATTTTCGAGCAAAGTGTCGGTGCCTTGCGCCGCTACAACATGGATCGAGGCGAGATTGCCGGGCCCGAAATAGGCGCAATGGGGGATGAACCGGACCGAGTGCGCCTCGGCGAGGGCCGCAATCTTGAGCATCTCGGTAATGCCGCCGATTTTGGTGACGCTGGGTTGGGCGATATCGATGGCGCCCTTTTCAAACAGATCGTGAAAGTCATGCAGGCCGGCTGCATTCTCTCCCGCCGCGATGCGGGTGGTGGCTTGCCGCCTGACGCGGGCGAGGCCGTTGTGATCTTCCGGCGGCCAGACGGGTTCTTCAAGCCAGTAGAGCTCGGCCGGCCGCCAAGCGCGTTCCCGCTCGATGGCCTCGGCCACCGACCAGGGGCAATTGACATCGTTCATCAATGCGGTCGCGGGTCCGGCGCCTTCCCGCGCCGCGAACACGGCTGCGGTGTCGTGCTCGTGCAATTTGATGTGACGGAAGCCGTCCCGCACCCGTTCGGCGCAGATGCGCGCGACAGTCTCGGGTTTGCCGTAGCGCAGCAGGCTGGAATAGGCCTGCACGTCGGGGCGGCGGGCGCCACCGAGCAATTGGTAGAGCGGCAGGCCGGCGCGCTTGGCGGCGATGTCCCATAGCGCAATATCGATTGCAGAATGCGCGTAGACCACGGGGCCATTGCGGCCGAAAATGTGGAATGCTTGTGCGGCTTCCCGATGCAGGCCGGTGATGTCGGTCGGGTCTTTGCCGATGAACCAGGGGCCGACGTAGGTTTCGAGCGCGGTTTTTGTGGCGGGAATGATGGTGTGGCCGAAGCCTTCGCCCCAGCCGGTGAGGCCGGTATCGGTCGTGACCTCGACAAGCAGGTGATCCATGGTGGGGAAGCGAATGCCGCCCATGTCCTGCAGGGGCGCGCCCATGTCGAAGGGAATGCGCACGTAGTGGGCGTGGATGGCGGTAATTTTCATCGGCCGGGGGCCTCGGCTGTGTATCTGCTCAGATGGCCGTTGAGTTACACGGCGGGTGGGATTGCTGCATCGGTGTGTCCGAAATAGGCGTGTTCCAGACGACGGGGTAGATCAGGCGTAGCGGCGGCTGCTTCGAGCACGATGCGGCCACGGGTAATCGCATACACCCGATCGGAGCGGGAGATCGCTTTCTCGACGAGTTGTTCGACCAGCAGGATGGCGGTGCCCTGCTGTTTCAGTTCACCGATGACATCGAGTACACGGTCGACCAGCACCGGCGCGAGGCCCGCCGAAGGTTCGTCGAGCATCAGCAGGCGCGGGCGGCGGACGAGGCCTTGTGCCACTACCAGCATCTGCTGCTGGCCGCCGCTGAGCGCCCCGCCCAGCACCTGCAGGCGGGAGGCGATTTCGGGAAAGTAGGCCAACGCCTGCTCGATGCGCAGGGCACGCTCGCGGCGCGGCACGTCGTAGCCAGCCAGCAGCATGTTGTCGGCGATGGTTTGCTGGGTGAAGACGCGATGACCTTCGATGACGTGGACGAGGCCGGCGCGAGCGGTTTCGCGCGGTCCGCTGCCGGTGATGTCGCGGGCGTCGAAGCGAAGGCGGCCACCAGTCAGCGGCAGCAGGCCTGAGATGGCCCGCAACAAGGTGGTTTTGCCGGCGCCGTTGGGGCCGAGCAGGGAGACGACCTCGCCAGCGTACACGGTGATCGAGACGCCATGCAGCACGCCAATCTTGCCGTAGCCGGCCTCGACCGACTGCACGTCGAGGAGCACCTGAGGCGAGGTGCCCGGGATCGGGATTTCAGGCGCCAAGGTAGGCACTGACGACCTCCTTGTGGACGCGGATTTCGGCGGCGGCACCTTCGGCCAGCACGCGGCCCAGATTGAGTACGGTAACGCGTTCGCAGATAGCGAAGATCAGATCGGCGTGGTGCTCGACCAACAGCACGCCCGTGCCTTGCCGGCTGATCTCGGTGATCAAACTGCCGAGGCGATCGATTTCATCGGCAGAGAGGCCCGCGGCGGGCTCGTCGAGCAGTAAGAAGGCGGGCGAGAGCATCAGTGCGCGGGCGATCTCGACGAAGCGCAACTCGCTGTGCTGGAGGCGGTTGGCGCGAATGTCGGCCAATGTTTCAAGCCCGACGGCGGTCAGCGCAGCGGTCGCCTTGGCCTTGAGGACGCGCTCGTCGGTGGCGCGACGTGGCAAGGCTAACAGCGTTTCGAGGAACGTGGCACGGCCGGTGACAGTGGCGCCGATCATGACGTTTTCGAGTACGGAGGCTTCGCCGACGATGCGCGGAGTTTGGAAGGTGCGGGCGATACCGTGGCTTGCGCGCGATTCGGGATGGCCGAGCTCAAGCGTTGCGCCGCCGAGTGCGACCGATCCGTTCTGCGGCGCGTAATAGCCGGATATGACGTTGAGCGCGGTGGTCTTGCCGCTGCCATTGGGGCCGATCAGGCCGTGCACGCGGCCGGGCTGCACGTCGAGATCGAGGCCATCGAGAGCGCGTACGCCGCCGAAGGCCAGCACGACATTCCTGAGCGACAAGGGTTGGCTGCCGGGCTGGCGGGCAATGACGCGGCTCAATAAAGCCGGCTGCGGCTGAATTTCGCGCGCGTCGGTCAGCGGACGCCGGTTCTTGAAATCGATGAGATCGGCGATTCCGCCGGGCACAGCAAGGACGATGACGAGCAGCAAGACCGCATAGAGGAATGTCGACCAGGCGGCCAACGGAGCGGCGAACTCCGGCAATATCGTCAGCAAGATCGTGCCAAGTAGGGGGCCGAGGATCGAGCCGCGACCGCCGATCAGGATGGCGATGAAAAACAGAACCGACAGGTCGAAGGTGAATGCGTCGGGGGTGACGTAGGTCTGCAGCGTGGCGAACAGGCCCCCGGCGATACCGGCCATGGCGCCGCCGAGCAGAAACACCGGTACCAGAAATTGCACCTTGGAAATGCCGTTCGCTTCTGCGGCCACTTCCGCATCGCGAATGGCGACGAGTGCGCGGCCAAAGCGCGAGTGGGCGACGTTGGCCGACATCCAGGTGGCGATGGCCGCCACGATCAGGCAGAACCCATAGAAGCCCCAGGGCGTATTGAACGGCGCCGGAAATTCGGGCGCGACGATGCCGATGCCGCCGCCGGTGACGCTCTTCCAAGCCAGTGCGATCTGCGTGACGATGGTGGCGAAGCCAAGCGTGGACATGGCAAAATAGAACGTGCGCAGGCGCAACGCGGGCAGTCCGACGACCAACCCGAATACCGCACCAATGACAGTGGCGGCACCGAACGCGAGCGGCAGCGGTACTGCGGGTATAACGTTGCCGGCGACGAGCACGCTGGTGGTGTAGGCGCCCAACGTCAGCAGCGCGACGTAGCCGATGGCCAGCTGGCCGGCGAAGCCGACGATCAGGTTCAGTCCGGCGACCAGGACCCAGTAAATGGCTGCGCGCGTGCCGATCACAGCCCAATATTCGTTGCCGATCCACGGCAGTACGGCAGCGATCGCCGCGAGCGCTGCATAAGGTGCCAGCTGGCTCCATCGTTCCGACCGCGCGGCGCCGAATGGCCTATTGCGCAAGCCGGTTACGGAGGTGGTCGTTTCGACGGTCATCAGACCCGCCTCGCCGTCGATGTGCCGAACAGGCCCTGGGGCGCGGCGAGCAGAACAATGATGAAGGCGATGAACACGGCGACGGAGGCGAACACGCCGCCGACGAGAAAGTTCGCCGCCTGCTGGAACAGGCCGAGCGCGAGACCGCCGACGATGGAGCCGCGATTGTTGCCCAACCCGCCGAGCGCGACGGGGACGAAGCCGTAGAAATTATATTGGCCACCGTTGGCGAAGAAAGCCAACATCAGTTCGCCACCAGCGAAGCCCGCCAACCCGCCGATGGCGCCGGCCAGTGCGTAACTGGCGATGCGCAGGTTGCGTTCTGGCAGGCCCAGCGAGCGGGCGGCGAAATTGTCTTCCGAGACGGCGAGGAAAGCGCGGCCGACGAGAGTGTGTCGCTGCATCAGTTCGAGAGCGCCGATGGTGAACGCGCAGGCTGCGACCGGCAGCCAGAATTTTTCGTCGAAGCTGCCGCTGCCGAGCCCGAACAGACGCGGAAACGGTTGCGGCTCAGTGCTCCATTCGATCGCAGTGAACTGCTGGATCATCAGCGCCAGAGCCAACGTCGACAGCACGT
Source organism: Hyphomicrobiaceae bacterium (assembly GCA_025351355.1). Lineage (GTDB taxonomy): Bacteria > Pseudomonadota > Alphaproteobacteria > Rhizobiales > Hyphomicrobiaceae > JABFRJ01. Next base: position 26,345 of record JANXWC010000077.1, on the reverse strand, counting down.
AGAGATGCTGGTCGAGGCTTTTGAGCACGGGACGCACGGCGATGAATTCGGTGACCACACCAACGATGGCACAGGCCATTATCGTCAACACGAAGCCGACGATCAGCGGCATGCCCAGCCGCAGAATGAAAAGCGAGCCGAGTACGCCACCGAGCATGCCAAGTTGGCCTGAGGTGAAGCTCATGACGCGCGAGGTCGAGTACATGGTGTTGTAGGTTACGCCGATGAGGGCATAGATCGCTCCCACCGCCAACCCGGATGCCAAGATCGGCAACAGCGTGGCGCCAAAATCCATGGTCGGAAATCCCAACTGCGCTTCAGTATCCCGGTGCCAGCTTGAGCGCGCCGTCCTTGGACGAGTTGGCCGCGCCCATGACGATTTCTTCGGTCGGGAAGCCGTTGTGTTCGCCGGTGTTCCAGGTGTAGGTGCCGAACAGGCCGGGATATTTGGTCTGTGCATTGAGGAACTTGATAATGTCTTCGCTATTTGACGAGCCGGTTTCGGTGACTGCCTTGGCGAAGATCTCGATGACGTCGACGCCGGAGGCGACCCACCACAACAGCGTGTTGGTAAGGTCGATCTTGCCCTTCGATTTGTCGAGAAATTCCTGGGTGCGGGTGGGCAATTTGCCGGCGGCGTCGAAGCTGCAGCTGCGATAATTGATGACGTAGACTTTTTCCCAGTTGGCGGGTTTTTCGATCAAGCCGGCAACTTCGCCTGAGCCGAGCGAAGGGTGGCCGACGAAAGGCACATCCCAGTTGAGCGCGGCACGGGCATTGAACATGCGGGCCGCCATGCCGGTCGAGACGCTCCACATCACGATGGCCTCGGCGCCGGCATTTTTCATGCGCAGCATGTCGGGCATCATGTCGGGTTGGGTACTATCGATCTGGGCGGTGTAGACGACGTCGGCCCCGTCTTTCTTGAAGGCAGTGACGCTATCGCCCGCGGCCGTCGTGCCGTAGCCCGTGGTATCGCCGATAACGGCGACTTTCTTGGCCTTGACGATCTTGAGCACGTAGCCGCGCACCGCGTCGTCCCACTGGCTGTTGGATGGCGCCATGCGGAAGGCGTTGGGGTATTTGGCAGTGTCGATCAGCGAGTTGACGACGCAAGGGTGCAGGTTCGGCATCTTGAAGCGGGCCATGATCGGCGTCGTCGCCAACGCTTCACCGGAGTTGGTCGGCCCCCAGATGGCGTGCACCTTGGCGGCGCTAATCATTTCCTGGGTGGCGTTGACGGCCTTGGTCGGATCTCCCTGTGTATCGCGGGTGACGAGTTCAATCTTGCGGCCCTTGACGCCGCCGCCAGCGTTGATCGCCTCGACGGCATAGACGACGCCGCGATTGAAGCCGACGGCAGGCGCGGAACTCGGGCCCGTTAACGCGGCCAGCCAGCCGATGCGCAGTGGCTCGGCTTGGGCGAGGGCCGGTCTGGACAGCAGTGGCGCGCCAAGCGCCAGCGTGCCGGCCGAACCGGCGGTGAATGCGCGACGCGAGATCGTCCGGCGTAAAATTGTCATGAGCTGTTTTCCCTCCCAGGAGTATCTGCGCTTTTTTAATTCCGGACGTAAGGTGGCGCCGGAGTGTTTGCTTGTCGTCAGTGTTTATTGCAGGGAGAATGGAGTCAATGGCTGTGTCTGCCTCTCCGTCGCACGGCAGCTCTCGTATTCGCGCATCGGGATCTGGCCTGGCAGCTCAACGTTAGGTCATCTCTTGGCCGCCGATGCGGCAGGATTTGAGGATTTCCGGTTTGAACTGGAGGCCGTGACCAGGCATTTCCGAGGGCTTGAGTAAGCCTTGCCTGGGGATTGCCGCGGTAACCCAGATGTCATCATTCCAATCCATGTATTCGAGATAGCTGGCGTTGGGGATGGCGGCAGAGACATGGACGCACAATTCATGGAAGCAATGCGGCGCGATCTTGATCCCCCAGGTGTCGGCGACAGCGGCGATCTTGCGCATCTCGGTGAGACCGCCGCGCATGGGATCGGGTTGCAGGATGGGCGTCGACGGCGCAGTGAAGAACGGTCGCATATCGTAGCGCGTGAAGTGGGACTCGCCGCCGACGATGCGCGTCTTGAGGGCTGAAGCAACGCGCGCATAGCCGACGAAATCCTCGCAGACCACCGGTTCTTCCAGCCAGTAGATGTCGGCATCATCGAGGTGGTGGCCGGCCTGAATGGCCGTTGCCGCGTCCCAACCCATGTTGACGTCGACCATGATCTCGACATCGGGGCCGAGGGCGTCGCGCATGGCCAAGACGTTGCGCACGTCTTCGCGCCAGGGTCGGATGTGGGCGACCTGCATCTTGATGGCGTCGAAGCCGAGGCTGGTGAAGTGCTTGGCGCGGGCGATCATGCCGTCGCGTCCCATGCCGCGGAAACAGCCGGAACCATAGGCTGGCACGCGTGTGTGCGCTGCGCCCCACAATCGGAACAGCGGCAATCCCGCGCGCTTGCCGACGATATCCCACAGCGCGATGTCGACGGCGGAAAGGGCGGCAACAGCGATGCCGGCGCGGCCCATCCAATACGTCGATTTCCACAGTGTCTGCCAGATCGCCTCGACTTCCGTGGCGTCTCTGCCGAGTACTTTCGGCGCGATCATTTCCTTCAGGCAGGCGTCGAGCGTTTCGAGCCCGCCGGTCAGCGGTTGCAGATAACCCATGCCGGTGATGCCGCCCTTGGTGGTGATCTCGAGCATGACGAATTCGCGAGCGGACGGCGGCATAATGCCATTGTTCGGCGGCTCGGTCGCCCACGGCACGCGCATGAGAGTAGTCTTCATCGCGACGATTGTGGTGTCGGTCATGGCTGCGCTTTCGCTGGACACGGTAAGTTGCCGAGCATGCCTCCTTGCAGGAGCATCTGCAAGGTGGGCGCAATGGACTCCCATGACGGCTCATGTGCAGTTAATGTGGGCTCATAGCGTGTACTTGAGTTGTGGGCACGCACGCGAAGGATCAATCATGAAGAGTGCCGATGAGACTTTTCCGCCTGCGCCGTTCGAAGGTTTTGCGCCGGCCGCATCGACGTTTTTCCGCGGGCTGGCGGCCAATCAGGATAAGGCATGGTTCACCGCGCACCGGGACGACTATGAGCGCTACGTGCGGCTGCCGATGCAATCACTGATCGGCGATGTGTCGGCGGGCTTGGCGAAGGCACGCATTCCGCTCGCCGGCGATCCGCAGAAAGCGATGTTCCGCATCAATCGCGACGTGCGGTTTTCAAAGGAAAAGCGGCCGTACAAGGAGCACGCCAGTGCCGTTTTGAGCCGCGACGGCCGCAAGGGGACGCCGGGATTTCTCTACATTCACTTCGATCCGAAGCGGAGCTTCGTGGCTGCCGGATTTTTCCGCGTCGAGCCGCCGGTGTTGCAGAAATTGCGAAAAGGGATGGTGGTCGATCCGTCGGGCTGGTTGAAGGTCGAGCGGACGCTGGCGAAGTCGGATCTCGTGCTGGCCGTCGATGAGCCGTTGTCGCGGCTGCCGAGGGGCTTTGAGAATGCGCCGGCAAGTATTGCCGAACAGCTTAAATTGAAATCGTGGATCGTGCGGCGGGATTTGACCAAAGCGCGGCTTGGCGAAGCGGCTCTGGTTGGTGATGTGGTGACGTTTGCGACGGAGGCGTTGCCGCTGTTGGAATTTGGCTGGACAGCGCTCGGAGACTGAAGATATGCGTTTGTCGTCAATTGTTTCGGGCTTGATCATTGCGGCGTTGACCGCGCTGGGTGCTACCGCTGCCCATGCAGCCTGTGAGCGCGGTGCCGCTGCGTGGTTTGATCTTTCGACAGTTCCAATGTTGCAGGCCAAGCCGATGCATCCGCTCTCGGGCTTGGTTTACGACGCGCGGGCAGGTGCGCTGCTCGGCGCGTGTCCCGAACGAGCGCTGGGCGCACTCAGTGACGTGTTGCGAGGCAGATTAGCTGAGGGTTCAGTGCCGCGGCTCATCGTGCTGGGCGAGGTGCATGACAATGCCGTCGATCATGCGTTGCGGGCGGCGCTGTTGCGCAGTCTCTTTGCGACTTCAGACACCCCCCGACCGGGGCTGGTGTTTGAGCATATCCGCGCCGATCAGCTGGCTGCGTTGCAGTCGATCAATGAGCGGATAACGCAAGGCGTCGCTGTGCCGGTCGCCGAATTTTTCGAGGTGCTGGATTGGCAGAACTCGGGTTGGCCGCAGCAGGCGATGTTTGTGCCGTTGTTTGCGGCGGCGTTGGAACTGCGCCTGCCGATCGGTGCGGGTGAGCCAGCGCGGGATGTCGTGCGCGCGATCAGCAGGCAGGGATTGGCCGCTCTACCGAGTGATGACCTGCTACGGGCGCGACTGGAGGTGCCGCTGTCGCCGCCGTTGCAGGATGCGTTGCTCGATGAACTCGAGCAATCGCACTGCGGGTTGATGCCGAAGCAGCGGTTCACGAACATGGCGGTGGCGCAGCGCTATCGCGATGCGACGATGGCTGAGCAGCTGCTCGCGGCCGCGCAATCGCAGGGTGCGGCGATCCTGTTTGCCGGCAACGGGCATGCCCGAATTGATCGCGGCGTGCCAAGCCTGTTCGGTCCGGACGGTCTGGTCGCCACGGTGACGTCGGTGATGCTGCTTGAAGTGGAAGACGGCAACGCCGATCCCGCCCACTACGTGCCGCGCGATCCGAATGGAGCGGCGGCCGCCGATTTCATCGTGTTCACACCGCGGGCGCCGCGCGAAGATCCGTGCGCTGAAATGCGCAAGCAGTTCGGCAAACGGTAGCGGGTTACTTCGATCGCTGCGGCATCAAGCGCCGGGTGCGTGCGCTTTCTTCTTGTGGAATGGTTTGGCTTTGAAGGCGGGTTTGGCCGCGTCCGGCGCGCCGGCTGGGCGATGTTTATGCGGGCCGTTCGACTTGAAGTGTTTGGGCTTGCCGTCATAGGCTTTGGCCGCACGAGGTTTGCCCTCATAGGGTTTGCCGGTGTGGGGCTTGGCGCCATGAGGACGAGCGTCGCGCGGCTTGAAGTCGCGCTGTGTTGTGGTGTCGGCTTTGGCGTAGGCTGGTTTAGTGGGTGTATCCGCGCCGTCGTTGTGTTGCGGGGCATTGGTGTTGGCGGCGATGGCGACTGCACGTTCAGAAGATGCGCCAGCGCCGTCGCCATCGCCGTGTTTGTTGCTGACGCGCGAGATGTGGCCCTGTTTTTGCGGTGAGGCTTTGGCGGCTGCTGTGAAGCGCTCGGCGTGATCCCCGGCGATCTGGAAGCGGCTATCCCGATCGAAGATGCGGATCGCGCCGATCTCCGATTTGGTCACGTCGCCGGCACGGCAGATCAGCGGCAACAACCAGCGCGGATCGGCGTTGTGCTCGCGGCCGATCGAGATACGGAACCAGACCATATCCTCACGATCGGGGCGCTCGGAATGCTCGCGGCCGATGCCGGTGTGTGGTGTGCGTTTAGTGTCTGAGTGATCACGGCGCGGCGCACGGGCCTCGCCGCGATCCAGTTTCGCGTCGCGCCAATTCTTCGATGGTGCCTCGCTGCGTGCACGACTTTCATTAGGTGTGCGCGTGAATGTGCCGGGATCGACGAGGTCTTCTGGTGCCGGCAACTGCGCACGGTGGAAGCGCATCAGCGCCATGGCGATTTCGTCGGCGGTGCGGCCGCCGTCCATCAGCGCGCGGCCAAGCGCGAGATCCTCATCGGTGGCGGGCTCGGTGAAGATCGGATGGGCGAGCAGGCGCTGCTGATCCTTGGCGCGAATTTCGTCGGCGGAGGGCGGCGGCGCCCACGTCGCCTTGACGCCGGCGGCGAGCAGCAACTGATCGGCACGGCGGCGGCGGGTCTGCGGCACGATCAGCACGCAAACGCCTTTCTTGCCGGCGCGGCCGGTGCGGCCCGAGCGATGCAGCAGGGTTTCGCGATCGTTGGGCAGATCGGCGTGGATGACGAGAGCAAGATCGGGCAGATCGAGACCGCGGGCGGCGACGTCGGTTGCCACCAGCACGCGCGCGCGACCGTCACGCAGCGATTGCAGTGCTGTGTTGCGTTCGTTCTGGGTCAGTTCGCCGGACAGCGCGACCGCCGAGAAACCACGCTCGGCCAGGCGCAAGTGCATCTTGCGGACGCCTTCGCGCGTCGAGCAGAACACCAGCGCCGAGCCACTTTCGAAGTAGCGGAGAACGTTGACCACGGCCAGTTCGCCATCGCGCGGCGCGGTACGGATGGCTCGATATTCGATGTCGGCGTGGGGCTGGTTCTTCGACACAGTCTCGATGCGCAGGGCATCGCGCTGATACTTGCGCGCCAGCGCCTCGATGGATTTCGGCATGGTCGCCGAGAACAGCAGGGTCTGCCGTTCGGCGGGCGTGGCGTCGAGGATGAACTGCAGATCTTCGCGGAAGCCGAGGTCGAGCATCTCATCGGCTTCATCGAGCACGACGGCGCGCAACGCCGTGACGTCCAAGCGGCCGCGCTCCAAGTGATCGCGGACGCGGCCGGGTGTGCCGACGACGATATGACAGCCGTTGGCCAGCGCGTTCTTTTCGGTGCGCACGTCCATGCCGCCGACGCACGAAGCGACGCGCGCGCCGGTTTCAGCGTAGAGCCAGGCCAATTCACGCTGTACCTGCATGGCGAGTTCGCGCGTCGGCGCGATGATCAGGGCGAGCGGAGCCGCCGCGCGGTCGAATTTTTCAGCCGTGCCCAGCAGTTTGCCGACGAAGGCCAAACCGAACGCGACCGTCTTGCCGGAGCCGGTCTGCGCCGACACCAGCATGTCGCGGCCATCGGCCTTGGCTTCCAGTACCGCCAATTGCACGGCAGTGGGTTCGTCGTAGTTGCGGGCGGCGAGGGCGCGCGCGAGCGCCGGATTGGTAGCTGGGAATGTCATGGTTGCAACGATGCTCGGTGGGGCGCGGTGTTGGACCACGCGACGATAGGTAAGCGACCGCGGTGCGGCGCCGGTGATGGTAGAAGACAAGTGACGGGAATTGGATGTCTGTTCAGGCCCAGGTGTGATGGTCGAGCCGTCCATTCGGGACCGGCTCACCGTATTCGATGCCCACTGACGGCCCACAGCTCGACCACTGAGTTGGTCATCGCTCTGGCACTCACGAAGTGGTTTCCACCCAATGGCCCTGCTGATCAACAGGGCCGACGAAACCGGCGTGAGGATAGGGCCCGGGCATCGCTCCAAGGCACTAGCTTGCGCTGTCTAGCGGAATTTGCGGAAATTACCAGGGGGATCAATGCCGCAGGGTGAATGCGCTCACGAGGGATAGGAAGTCTGGGGCCGTCGCGCAGTCGATCGGGGACAGCCACCAGCCTGACTCGTCGCGCGTGCCAATCTCCGCCGACGCCACGAGTTGGTAGCTGTCCCCATTGCTCGCCCGTCTCTTCTCAATTTCGCGCTGCCGCGCGAGCGGGGCTAGCCCTGCTACACCCCACAGGAGGGACGCGTCCCTCCTGACCACCCGCCATTTTTCCCCTCTCCCCATCGCCTTCGATGGGGTGAGGGCGGGGTGAGGGGCGGCCGCAGATTCCAACTGACAATCAGGCCAACCCTCAAACAATTTCGGCCACACCGGATTGCGCCGTGTGGATTTACCTGCTTGCCGCTGCTTCCCGGTAAGGGGACATAACCTGTTGCCCCTCAAAAGTGAGGGGATGCCGTTTCATCCCCCTCAAAAGTGAGGGGACGCCGTTTCATCCCCCTCAAAAGTGAGGGGACGGGGCTGTGGCGTCGACATTGATCGAAGGCGTAGGCAGCGACAGCCACCTTGCCCCGCTTGCCGCCGGGGGATCGCTCGACCGCCAGGCTGATCAGGCCTGTGCGCGGTTGCCGTTTCGCAGGCAACTCTTTCAGACGAGCCAACGGATATAGCGTGACGTTCTATCCGCATCGGACCGGCTTTATCTCCGTAGCCGGCATGAAGGCATCGCCGATCGCTCGGCTTCGGCCCGTATGTCCGCCAGCGCTTGCACGCGGACGGAAAAGCTACGGCACGGCTCCCGGTCGGGGGTGTTGAACGCTCAACTGCCGCCCCCTCGTGACACGGGATGGGTTGATTGTTGGCAGAATTTCGCGCGCCGCGCGACTGGGTAGGTGCCTAGTTGACGGGGTACGCTACGAACTTTGGAGTGCCATTTCATGAAATTTGGCGGAAGACTCCGAAAAACAGCAGAACGTGATTTGCTTGATGGAAGTTGTTGCGGCTCCTGCAATGCAAGTTTCCACGGCGATTTTGGCTGCGTGATCCGCAGGAAAACCGTAAATGCCCGTTGAAATTGCAGGAAATGCAATCGACTCCAGTCGCTTCGCCTCAGCGATTTCGAGTGAGCGGCGGTAGCATGACGCCAGCACATCAGCTTCGCCCTTGCTACCGTCGTTCCAAACGGGGCCGACAGTATGGATGATCCAGGACGCAGGAAGGCGATAACCCTTGGTAATCTTGGCGTCGCCCGGTTTGCAGCCACCGAGCTGGCGGCATTCAAAAACGAGGTCTGGCCCCGCCGCGCGATGGATTGCGCCATCCACTCCGCCGCCACCCAACAACGATGTGGTCGCCGCATTGACGATGGCATCGACATCGAGCGTGGTGATATTGGCGATCTCAATTGAGAATTGCGATGCGCCGAAAGTGCGGGTCAAGCTGTTCATTGAGTTCATAGCTCGTGGTACTAGCGCGCTCCGAAGTGCAGCGTTTCAGGTGCGCGGGCCAAGGAGGTATTAGCGGAACAGTGCGGGCCGAATGTCCTGTGCCACATGAAAGATATCGCGAATAACTACTCCGTAGGGCTCTTCAGGATAGAAAATATTGTGCGACTGAAATCGGAACCGCCGATGCCTGTTCGCGAGTTCCTCGACCTCGATACCTATTCGTGGAAAATCCGCAAGCAGCCCAAATGTGCGCTCGAAGCCTGCGCTGTAGGCATCGGCCTGATAGCGCCCGAAGGTGTTCTCGGTGGAAGCGTAAATTTCGACGAGCTTGTCTTCGGCCCGTTGGGCGAGTTTATATTCAGCCATTGCGCTGCTTCGCCGCCAAGGCTTGGCCTCGCGCGCGAATATCGCTCATGTTGGCGGTGCCTAAGATCGAGCAATCGGGGTGGGACAGCGCCGCTGTCATGCGACTCACCTGCTCGTCGCGAGGAAGCGCTTTCCAAGCGGCGATCTCTGCCTCATTGGGTGTCGCCGATGGCATTATGTCGGGCATTGTCGTGAGGTTGTTCATGCGTTCTGTTAGCATAAATCTGGTTCACTCACAAATCCGCGCCACTACTCACGTCTGAGAACGCTTCCGCAACTGCCTCATCGCATCGGTTGCGATTTGGCCATGAAGCTGAGAGCAAAACAGGGCCGCGCCTAAGCTCCGGCCAACGTCGGCTTCATCTGCGTTTAATGCTTGACGGATGGCGGCGGCCTTGGTGTCGTCAACTCTGCGTCAGCATCATTGTGACGCGGCAACAGTGTAAAACTTTGGGCACGGCCAAGCACCGACGATTTTCAATAGCCCTCACCCCACCCCTACTCCATCCGCTCGGGCATGTACTGATCCTTGGCGAGATCGCTGAATCTGGTGAATTGGCCTTCGAAGGCCAGTTGCACGGCGCCGACCGGGCCGTGGCGGGATTTGCCAAGGATGACTTCGGCCTTGCCGGAGCAGGCCTGCATCTTGGTCATCCACTCCTGGAATTCCGCCGTGCCTTCGCTCGGCTTGGTGCGCTCGACGTAATATTCCTCGCGATAGACGAACATCACCACGTCGGCGTCCTGCTCGATGGAGCCGGATTCGCGCAAGTCGGACAGCTGTGGCCGTTTATCTTCGCGCTGTTCGACCTGACGGCTGAGCTGCGACAGCGCAATCACGGGGACCGCCAACTCCTTCGCCAGCGCCTTGAGGCCGGTGGTGATCTCGGTGATTTCCTGCACGCGGTTGGCCTGGCTCGACTTGCCGGAGCCGGAGAGCAATTGGAGATAATCGACGATCAGCAGGCCGAGCCCCTTCTGCCGCTTGAGTTTGCGGGCGCGTGCGCACAATTGCGCGATGGTGATGCCGCCGGTCTGGTCGATGAAGAGTGGGATCTGCGCCATGCGCTGGGAGACCTCGACCATCGTCTTGAATTCGCGCTCGTCGATGAGGCCGCGGCGGATCTTTTCCGATTGCACGCTCGCCTGCTCCGACAGGATGCGCGTGGCCAACTGCTCGGCGCTCATTTCGAGCGAGAAAAATGCAACGACGGCGCCATCATGCTCGCTGTCGTCGCGATCCAGTTCCGGGCGCGCCTCGATGGAACGCAGGCGCGCGTCAGCGACGTTGAAGGCGATGTTGGTGACAAGCGCGGTCTTGCCCATCGACGGGCGGCCGGCGAGCACGATCAAGTCGGAGCGCTGCAGGCCGCCCATCTTCGCATCGAGGTCACGCAGGCCGCAGGAAATGCCGGACAGGCCGCCGTCGCGTTCATAGGCGGCGTTGGCCATTTCGATGGCCGTGCGCAGCGCGTCGTTGAAGCCCTGGAAGCCCTGGCCGAACTTGCCGGTTTCGGCGAGCGAGAACAATTTTCCCTCAGCGTCCTGGATCTGCGATTCCGGCGGCGCATCGACGGGGCTGTCGTAGGCCTGGTTGACCATGTCCTCGCCGATGGTGATGAGCTGGCGGCGGATGGCGAGGTCGTAGACGGTCTGGCCGTAATCCTTGGCGTTGATGATGGTGGTGGCGCTGGCGGTCAGGCGGCCGAGATACATGGGCACCGTCAGGCCCTGATCGATCGGCTCGTGGTGGTCGAAGAATGTCTTCAGCGTGACGGGGGTTGCCTGTTTGCCGGCGCCGATCAGCTTGGCCGCGGTTTCGTAGATTTCGGCGTGGATGGGGTCGAAGAAATGCTCGGCCTTGAGGAAACCGGAGACGCGGTCGTGGGCTTCATTGTTGACCAGCATCGCGCCAAGCAGGGCCTGTTCGGCTTCGATGTTGTGGGGGGCCGTGCGGAACGGCAGCGGGCCGTCGGCGGCGATCTGAGGCGCGTCGGAAACGACGAGCTGGGCAGAACGGGAGGTGCGGGCGAGGGAGGTGTTTGTCATGGGTGTGTATGTAGGCGAAGTCGGCGGGGAAGGGAGGGCTGAGAATTGGGTTATTCCCGTTATCAACAGCGGTGCGAATTGGCGCTTGCGTGTGGCGAATCGGAGCGCGAGCCAAAATAAAGGCGCCTCGGCGATGATCGCCGGGCGCCTCTTGCGTCGCGACTAACTGCGGACGTTTACTGCTTGACCCATGGCAGTTCGGCGGTCTGCGCCGTGCGGAGGCCGCCGTTCAAAGCGTCAGACAGAGCTTCGGGGCCGAGGTCGCGCGCCAACATTTCCGGCACGACCCACAATGTATAGCTCGACGTGCGGACAGGACGACTGCACGACAGGCGGCGTTCGATCAGGCGGCAGCTTTCGTCGATGGACGCCTCACTCTGTTCGCGACGGTCGTGACGGACGAAGCGCAGGTTGATCGGCTGCAGCAGGGCAGTGCGGCCGCCGAGATCGACATTGCGGAAGACGCAGACATTGGAGTGGTTGCATTCGCCGGCGCCGCGTCCCAGGCGGCTGCCGAGGCTCACGCTCTCGCTGAATGAATGATAGGTCGCCGGTGCTTGCGCGCCGTTCGACACGTAGCAACCCGCGTCCACGCACAGGATTGGATCGAAGCCGCGGCCGGGATCGCGCGCGCGGTCGCCTGTCGTCATAACCATGAGGATCGTGGCGCGACCGCCGCTGACCAGATCAAAGCGCGAATTTTCACTCGGGCGGGCGCCGAGGCCAGAACGAGTGGCGGGCTTAAAATTTTCGACGGGACCTTCGACGGGACCGGCGACCGCAACCTCAGTGGTCCAAAACGGCGAGACGACGACTTCAGTCGGCTGACGTCCGCGCTGTTCGGCGGCGCGCTTCAATTTTTCCGACAGCCGTTTCAGTTCGGCTTCGCGGCGCGCCTCGAGGACACGCAATTCATCGGGCGGGGGGATGCCGACGTTGACTGGGCCGTTGCTGGTTTTTGGCGTGGCGGCAGCGTTACGCGCGGCGTCGAGCAGTCCAGTATCGCTGAAGCGGCTGAGCCCACCGCTTGGCTCGGCGGCTGATGCTGGCGTCACTAGTGTCGCCATGGCTGTCAGAGCCGCGGCTATCATTGCTGCGCACATTATAGGTGCGGCGCACACTATCGGTGCTGCGCACGATGTTTCGCGTCGTGCAGATGCGATCCCACTCATTTGCCTTCACCCCTGCCTTTCGGCATGAAAGTCGTTTCACGGCGCCGGCCTGATGACCGGTCTCTTTCGGCATTATGACTTCCGGCATTATAACTTCGCAAGCAGGGCTGACCTTGGTTTTTTCGGGTCAAACCGTATGACTAAAATTTCAGCCGTTTATGTGTTCGCAACATGGCATGTGACTTCTGAACCATGGCTGAATGAAGAAAGATAACTGTGGATGGAACTTACTTGACTGAGGCAAACATGTCGCTTCCCTAGCGACGTTAACGAAATGACGCAACACCTAATCGATCGGCCAGACAGCCAGTTGGATAGTCCGTGGTCCCGGTTTCGCCGCAACTTGGGGGCGGTTTCGTGGCAGAAGAAGCTGATATTCCCAATGGCGGGCAATCACAGTTCGTTCGACAGGGCTCGCAAACCTTCGCGATAGGTCGGATAGGCTAGGTCGATCAGCAGGGCGGACTTCAGCCGTGCGTTGCTCACACGCTTGTTTTCGCCGTAGAAACTGCGCGCCATCGGTGACAGGTCGGCCGCATCGAACGGGATTTCCGGCGGTGGAGGCAAGCCGAGCAGGTTGGCTGCGAAAGTCACCACGTCCTGGGGCGGCGCCGGTTCGTCGTCGACGACGTTGTAGGCGTCGTACGGGGGCGAAAGGCCGGTCGATGCCAGCGTCATGGCGCGCGCGAGGGTGGTGGCAATGTCGGCTACGTGGACCCGATTGAAGACTTGGCCCGGTTTCACAATTCGGCGCGCGGTGCCGGCCCGAATTGTCTGCAAAGTGTTCCGCCCGGGGCCATAGATGCCGGGCAAACGGAAAACTTCAACGTGCTTGCCGTGGGCTCCGGCAAAGGCGCGCCAGGCGGCCTCGGCTTCGGCGCGGCGGCGTCCCCGCTCACTCGATGGCTGAAGAGCGCTGGTTTCGTCGACCCAGCCGCCGTCAGTGTCGCCGTAGACGCCGATGGTCGAGAGATAGCCGATCCATTTGAGGGTCGACAGTCGCGCGAGGTCGGCTGTGTGCCATTGCAAGACGGGATCTGCATCGGAGCCGGGAGGCGTCGATATCAGGACATGCGTCGTGTCCGGCAGCAGTGATATGACTTCGGCCGAAGGCTGGGTGCCGTCGAACATGCAGAGCGGAATCGCTGCGGGTTTTACGAGCGAAGTCGCAGGGTTGCGGCGTGTGCCGACAATAGTGAAGGATTGCCCGACCAGGCGCTCGGCCAGCACGCCGGCGGTATAACCGAAGCCGAAGCAGAAAAGTTTATTCGTCATGGGCGGCTTCTCTTCGGTTGTCACTTCAAGCGTCGGTCCATTCGGTTATGACGGCGGCGTCCGTCTCGCCATCAACCCAGCGGGCGCGGTGCGCATCGAAAGTGGCGGGATCAGCCAGACGAAGCAGCGCCCACACGGCCATGGCGCGCACCAGGGGTGATGGGTCCGCCAGCAATTCCGCGACGGCGGGAACGAGAGACGCATCGGCCGAATTGCCGGCGGCGATCAGCGCGTTGCGGACAATGCGATCGCGACCGGTGCGTTTGACGGGAGTGCCGGCAAAACGTCGGCGGAATGCCGCGTCGTCAAGCGCCAGCAATTCAGCCAGCGGCGGCGCGGCGTTCTCAGCGCGCATTGCCAAGCGTTGATCGTGCGCGGCGGCAGCGAACTTGTTCCACGGGCAGACGGCGAGGCAGTCATCGCAACCAAAGACACGGTTGCCGATGGGGCCGCGGAATTCGCGGGCAATGTGGCCTTTGTGCTCGATGGTCAGGTAGGCGATGCAGCGGCGGGCATCCAGCTGATAGGGCGCGGGAAAGGCATCGGTTGGGCAAGCGGCGAGGCAGCGCCGGCAGGAGCCGCAATGGTCCTGTTCGGGTGCGTCCGGTTCGATTTCGGCTGTCGTCAGGATGGCGCCGAGAAACAACCAGGAGCCGCCCGTGTGACGCGAGACCAGATTGGTATGCTTGCCCTGCCAGCCGATGCCTGCGGCTGCGGCAAGCGGTTTTTCCATCAGCGGCGCGGTGTCGACGAAGATCTTGGCGTCGGCGCCGGTTTCGCGCTGCAGCAGGTGCGCCAGATCGCGCAGGCCCTGCTTGATCACATCGTGGTAGTCGCGGCCGCGCGCATAGGCGGAGATAACGCCACGATCGCCGGCAACTGCGGTGGCGATCGGATTTTCGACGGGGGCATAGCTGTAGCCGAGCATTATTACCGAGCGCGCCTCCGGCCAAAGTACGCGCGGGTCGGCGCGGCGATCGGAATTAGCGGCCAGCCAAGCCATGTCGCCGTGGCGACCTTCTTCAAGATAGGCTGCCAGCCGCGCGCCGGCAGCGCCGATCGCCGACGGTGTGGTTACGCGCAGGATGGCGAAGCCTGCGGCTTCAGCGGCGGTCTGCAATTGCTGTTTGAGGGATTGAGTCATGTTCTCGTGTCGATCACAGCATCTTCAGGTCACGTTGTCTTGTGCCACGGTACATGTATGCCACATTGGCTGCCGGAGGCAGGGAGTGGATCGATCAATGCAATTCGCTTGCGTCGGCCGGCCAAACGATGATTTCATCTGATCGTGGATATTGAGGTCTGGTGCAATGCTTCGGATAGCCTGCACTTCGTACGCGCCAATATGGCGAATGAACACCGGGGGATCACATGTTGTGTCGTGCGTCAGGCATCTTACATCGGTCGGCATGTGCTGTTAGACTAATCGAAGCCTGCGCCCTCATGGTTGCAGTGCTGTGCGCTGTGATAGGGCATGATGCCAGCGCGCAAGAGCCGCGCAAGGGCGGGATATTGCGGATGACCGCGCCCTACGGCACCACGCTGACCAGTCTCGACATTCACACCACGCCGCGGGCGCAGGACGGCATCGTCGCCAAGGCCATTCACCGTACGCTCTATCGCTGGGATAGTGCAGCTAATTCGCCGGTGCTCGAGCTGGCAAAGGACGTCACTGTCTCCAACGGCGGTCTTGTGCATACCTTCAAGTTGCGCGATGACGCCTACTTCCACAACGGTCGCAAGATGACGGCGGATGATATCATCTGGTCGTATACACGCATCATGGATGGGTCGAAGGGCTTTCCCGGCGCGCGCTATATCCGTCTCATCAAGGGCGCCGTCGATGTCGAAAAGGGCCAGGCCAAGGAAATTTCCGGGCTCAAGAAAATCGACGACTTTACGCTCGAGATCACGATCACCGACAAGGTGCAACCCGGTTTCTATTTAATCGACGATACGACCACCATTCTGGCGCGCGAAAACGTCGAGAGCGGCGCGATCCTGACCGCGCCAGTCGGGCTCGGTCCGTTCAAGTTCGCCGAGCACATTCCTGGCTCGCGCCTCGTCGCCGAACGCTGGGAGAAGTTCTACAAGCCCGGCTTGCCCTATCTCGACAAGGTCGTCATCCAGATCATGGGGGAGGCGGCGGCACGCGATGTGGCGTTCCGTTCGAAGGAGGTCGACATATCGATCCTGGGGCCGGCGCAATATGTGGCTTATCGGGAAGATCCGAGCTTGAAAAACGGTCTCATCGACGTCGCTGAGTTTTTCACGCGCAGCATGGGCATGAATCCGAGCTTCAAACCGTTTCAGGACAAACGGGTCCGGCTGGCGATTAATCACGCCATCGATGCCGACGTCATCATCAAACGCCTGATCAAGGAAAAGGCCTTCCGCGCATCAAGCTGGTTGCCGATCGGCCTGGACGGCTATGATCCCGCCCTCAAGCCGTATGCTTTCGATCCAGAGCAAGCCAAGAAACTGCTGGCCGAAGCAGGTTACCCCAATGGCTTCGAGTTCGAATGGACAACCAGCCAGAACGAAAGCTGGGGACTGCCTGTCGTCGAAGCGGTCATTCCGATGTTGGCGAAAGTTGGCATCACGGCAAAGCCGAAGCTCGTCGAGGCGGCCGTGCTCACGGAGACGATTTTGAAGGGCGATTTTCAGGCTTACATCTGGTCGAACTCCAGCGGGCCTGATCCGCTAAAGGCGCTGAAGGGCTTCCATTCGGCAACGCCGCGGACGGCCGGCAACTACGTCGGCTTCAAAAATGCCGACTATGACAAGCTGGTCGAGCAGGCGGCGGCGACCGACGATGCCGCCAACCGCACGCAGTTGCTGAAGCAAGCCAACGCGCTGTTCTACGCGGAAGCGCCGATCTGGTTCTTCAATTACAACAAGGCCGTGATGGCCTATCAGCCGTGGGTGCATGGGCTGCAGAAAAATGCGATGGAACTTACGCATCAGTATACCGAATATCTCTGGGTCGAGGCGACATCGCCGGCAAAGTAAGGGTCGGCCCGCATGCTGCGCCTGATCCTGAAGCGCGTCGTCAACATGGTACCGACTATCGCCGGCGTGGCGCTGGTGGTGTTCGTGCTGTTCAGCGTCATTCCCGGCAGCTTCATCTCCAGCCTGATGGACGACGGGCGCGGCGGCATGGATCCCGCCGTGGTGGAGCGCATGCGTCGTGAACTCGGCCTTGATGATCCGGTGGCCGTGCGCATTGTGCGCTACCTCGGGCAATTGGTCGTCGGCGATCTCGGCACCTCTTTCCGCACGCGAGAACCGGTGACGCGACTCATCGGACAACGGCTCGGCGCCTCGCTGGAGTTGACGTTCGCGGCGATGGGATTTGCGATGCTGGTCGGCATTCCGCTGGGTTTTTATGCGGCGCTCAGGCCAGGCAGCCTGATCGATACCGCGGCCATGATCGCCGCGGTGTCCGGTTTGTCGCTGCCGAAGTTCTGGCTTGGCCTGATGCTGATGTATCTGTTCGCCGAATATCTGCACTGGCTGCCGAGCTTCGGTTATGGCGGGTGGGAGCATCTGATCCTGCCGGCGCTGGCGCTGGGCGTTTCGCCGATGGCACTGCTGGCGCGGACGACGCGCGCCTCGGTGCTCGAAGTTATCAATGCCGATTTCGTTCGTACCGCGCGCTCCAAAGGGATGAGTGAAACGCGCGTTGTCACTTGGCACGTCGCCCGCAATGCGCTGCTGTTGGTGCTGACCACGGTCGGCCTGCAGTTCGGCGCGCTGATGGGGCAGGCGGTCGTCGTCGAGAAGTTGTTCTCGTGGCCGGGCCTTGGGGGGCTGCTCGTCGACAGTGTCGTGCAACGCGATATACCCGCCGTGCAGGGAGGCATCCTGGTCATCGTGCTGTTCTTCCTGGTCATCAACATGCTGGTTGATATCGCCTACGTGGTGATCGATCCGCGCATCCGCGCGGGGTAGGGACGGCATGAAGATGCGGGCCAACTTGTGGATCGGCGGCGGATTTTTTGCCCTCGCAGTGACTGCTGCCCTGCTCGCGCCAGTGCTGGCCACGCACGACCCGGTGCTCGGCGCGGACCTGATGAGATCTGAGGAACCGCCCGGGCGCGAGTTCTGGTTCGGCAGCGACACACAGGGGCGCGACATCTGGAGCCGGGTCGTGTACGGAGCGCGTATCTCGCTGACCGTCGGCGTCGTGTCGCAACTCATCAACAGCGTGATCGGAACGGTGCTGGGTATTACCGCCGGCTACTGGGGCGGCTGGTGGGACGATCTGGTGTCGGGATTGACAAACATCATGTTGGCCATCCCGTCGTTGATCTTCGCGCTGGCGATCATGGCGATCCTAGGACCCGGTTTGTTCAGCCTGCTCATCGCGCTGGGTCTGACGAACTGGACTTTCACGTGCCGCATCGCGCGGGCGCAGGCAATGGCGCTCAAGTCGCAGGGCTATGTACAAGCGGCCAAGGTGATGGGCAGCGGCGATCTTTCGATCATGCTGCGCGAATTGCTGCCGAACATGGCGGGGCCGCTGATCGTCATCGCCACGCTGGGCATGGGTGGCTCGATCCTGGCCGAAGCGGCTTTGTCTTTCCTGGGGCTCGGCATCCAGCCGCCCTTTCCGAGTTGGGGGAGCATGCTGTCGGATGCACGTGATAATATCCGCGCAGTGCCATGGCTGGCCGCTTTTCCGGGGCTGGCGATCTTCTTCACCGTGCTCGGTCTCAATCTGCTGGGCGATGGCCTGCGCGATATTCTCGATCCGCAATCGCGGAGCCGGCTGCCATGAACCCGGCCACTGGCGATACTGCCGTCCTGGAGATTTCCGAACTCGACATCGCGCTCGCCGGCGACAAGGGGCCGACGCAACTGGTCGACCGTGTGGGTTTCTCAATTCCGCGCGGGCAGGCGTTCGGGCTGGTCGGGGAATCCGGTTGCGGCAAATCGATTACGGCGTTGGCCGTCATGGGCCTGCTGCGCGCGCCGCTGATGCGGTCGTCCGGCCAAATCATGCTGGATGGGCGCAATATTGCGGGTGCCTCCGAAGCAGAGATGCGCAAGCTGCGCGGTCGCCACGTGTCGATGATTTTTCAGGAGCCGATGACGGCGCTCAATCCGCTTCAGCCGATCGGCCGGCAAATCGCGGAAATGTTCGTGCTGCACGAAGGCGCGACGTGGAAGGAAGCGGACGCGCGTGCCATCGAGGCCTTGCGTCATGTGCGCGTGCCGGCGCCCGAGCGCCGCGCCCGGGACTATCCACATCAATTGTCGGGCGGCATGCGGCAGCGGGTTATGATCGCCATCGCGCTGGCGTGCCGGCCGAAACTGCTCGTGGCGGACGAGCCGACAACGGCGCTTGATGTCACGGTGCAGGCCGAAATCGTGGAGTTGATGGCCACGGTGTGCGCGGCGCAAGGTACGGCCATTTTGATGATCAGCCACGATCTCGGGCTGGTGGCACGCATGTGCACGGAAATAGCGGTCATGTATGCGGGCCGCATCGTCGAGCAAGGTACTGCAGGCGACTTGCTGCGCGCGCCGCGGCATCCGTACACGCAAGGGCTGATCGGAGCGGTGCCTCGTCTCGGCGCGCGCGCGGCCGGCGGGCGGCGCAAATTGGCCGAGATCGAGGGCGTCGTGCCGGCGCCGGCCAGTTTCCCCGGCGGATGCCGATTTCATCCGCGCTGCAGTCGCGCGACCGGCGTGTGCCACACGGATGTGCCGTTGGCGAAGCCACGGCCGGGAGGCGGTGTAGTGTGCTGTCATCATGATGGTTGAAGTCGCGACAGAGCCGTTGCTGACGGTCGATAACCTGGCCGTGCATTTTGCCCAGGGTGGCGGTTTGTTTGGCGGCGGGGCGCGTGTGCTGCGCGCGGTCGACGGAGTTTCGCTCACCGTTCGTTCCGGGGAATGCGTCGGGCTTGTCGGAGAATCGGGTTGTGGCAAGTCCACGCTGGCCAGTGCGATCGTCGGCCTGCAAGCGCCGACCAGCGGGCGCATCGTGATCGACGGTATTCCGCTGCGGTCAGGCACTACTGACCGAATGCGGCTGGCGCGCACGGTGCAGATGGTGTTCCAGGACCCCTACGCATCGCTCAATCCGCGGCGTCGGGTGGGGGAGTTGCTGGCGGCGCCACTACGCCTGCATGCGATGGGCGACGGCAAGGAAATCGGGCGGCGCGTGGCGGACATGCTGCGGCGTGTCGGGTTGCGTCCGGAACATGCCAACCGCTACCCGCACGAATTCTCAGGCGGCCAGCGGCAACGCATCGGCATCGCGCGAGCACTTATCCTCGAGCCGAAGCTGATCATTTGCGATGAGCCGGTGTCGGCGCTCGACGTTTCCATTCGCGCGCAGATCATCAACCTGCTGGTGGAATTGACCGATAGCTTGGGCGTCGCAACACTGATGATCAGTCACGATCTTAGCGTCGTTGAACATATGTGCGATCGAGTTGCCGTCATGTATCTTGGCCGCATTGTGGAAAGCGGCCCGTGGCAGCGCATTTTTGAGCGGCCTAGCCATCCTTACACACGCGCGCTGATGGCGGCTATCCCCGACCCCTTCAAGCCCATCGTCGGGCGACGGGCGGTGGCGTCCGGCGATGTGCCGAACCCGCTGACGCCGCCGCTCGGTTGCGCGTTCCATCCGCGCTGTCCCGAAGCAATGGCCCAATGCCGGCAAGCGCCCGGACCTGAACTCGCCGCAATCGAGCCAGGCCACACGACCGCCTGCTGGGTGGCGCAGCGGGCGCTTATTGCTTCTTGAATAGGGCGTAGTCGACGCGGTCGCCGGCTTTCAAGCCCAGGCGTTCGGCGGCACCACCGGCAAGCTCCAGTACGGCCGCCATGTCGCCGCCGGAAGATATGACCTTTTCCGAGAGTGGTTCGGTGCGCACTTCGATACGATGAATGATGCCGTCCGGCCGAATGAAGACCATGTCGAGCGGGATGTACGTATTCTTCATCCACATCGTCAGTTCGCGAGGTGGAGCATAGGGGAATAACATGCCGTTGGTATCGGCCAGCGAAGTGCGGAACATGAGGCCGCGCATTTGGTCTTCCATGGAGGCGGCAAGTTCGATGTCGATTTTTTTCTCGCCAGTGGCGGTCACCAGCGTCAAAGTGTCGTGGCGCATCTCTGCCTCACTCGCCGTTGGCACCACCGTCGTGAAGGCGGCCAGCAGCAACGCGAAAAGGGCCGCGCGATGCGCGACCCCTCGTACCATTATAGCGTGACCACTTCGATGCGTCATGGCAGCGAATTGCAGGTTAGTGCGACGGAGGTAGACCAGAAGGGCCGTCGGGACGAAGTTCGGCCGCCATGCAGCCTTTGGAGCCGCCACCGTGGCGGACATACACGAACTGACCGGGCCGCAGTTCTGTAAAGCCGAAACGGCGTAACGTTTCCATGTGGACGAAAACATCCGGAGTACCCTCTCCGCGTGTAAGGAAGCCGAAGCCACGAACACGATTGAACCATTTCACCATTGCACGTTCCCACTCGCTCTCGGCACGAACCTGAACGTGTGTTCTCTGCGGTAGCTGCGACGGATGAACCGCCGTGCTCTCATCCATGCTCAAAATCCGGAAGGCTTGCAAGCCTCGCGGACGCCGCAGCACCTCGCAGTGAATGCGGGCGCCTTCGTAGGCGACTTGATGGCCACCTGCCCTTAGGCAGGTGACGTGCAGCAGCACATCTGCCAACCCGTTGTCGGGCACGATAAAACCGTAGCCCTTCGATGCGTCAAACCATTTTATAGTGCCGGCAATCTCGAAAACATCGAGCGCGGCACCATCATGAGTGTCTTTCCCGAAATCGGCGTCTTCGTTCATGCCGTTCGGAGGAAGGTTCTCATCATTCATCAGCAGTACCCCGCTGTTACATTGCAACTGTGCATCGCAACAATCCGCGCTTCCGATACAGCCCCCTGCCGGACGAACGAATCATTTACGATGCCTTGCATTCATAGCATCTCGGTCCGGCTTGAAAACCCCGAATTAACCGTGCTGTCATTTTGATGAACGAGTGGGGGGCCTCGGAGCCGGCCGCTTCAAACTTTGTGCAAACTATAGTTTTTTTAGATTTTTCAAATTCTTGTGTGGCGTTCATCAAGTGTGACTGTGATTTTTTTTGTGGCTGATTTGGCACACTTTTGGGGGCTGTCAGAATGATGTTACCCACACCTTTGGCAGCGTGGTTTTGCTGGGAATTCGGCCTTTTGGACCGCTATCGGCGGGCCTTTTCGGTGATCCACCGCTGGGTTTTCCACCGGTCCTGAAATGCCGCAACGCTGATTGCACGTTGCAGCGCGTCAGAGGTTATTTTTTGCGGGAACGGTGACGGCAACGGTTTCGCGTTGCGAACATGTCACAGTATCGGTGTCGATCAGAGCGGGGTACTCTAAAATTCATTGCTAGTGCGGCTGTGCACGAAATTTCATCGAGCGGCACCGGCCTGCTAACCGCAAACTGGTTGCAGCGCGCAGTGGTCTGTCGTGACGTTTTCAATTGGAGCTTATCATGCGTTACCTCCACACGATGGTCCGTGTCACGGACTTGGCAAAGAGCCTGGAATTCTATTGTGACAAGTTCGGGATGGAGGAGGTTCGACGCATCGACAATCCAGCGGGCAAGTTCACACTGGTCTTTCTCGCAGCTCCGCTCGACAAGGCTAGCGGCACTAAAGATCGCGCGCCTTTGCTGGAGCTGACCTACAACTATGATCCCGAAACGTACGGCGGCGGACGGAATTTCGGACATCTGGCATTTGAGGTCGACGATATCTACGCCATCTGCGCGAAACTGCAGAAGGCTGGTGTCGTGATCAACCGGTCGCCGCGCGATGGGCGGATGGCATTCGTGAAGTCGCCAGACAATATCTCGATCGAGATCCTGCAGAAGGGCGAAGCGCTGGCCAAGGCCGAACCGTGGGCGTCGATGCCGAATACGGGCACGTGGTGAGTGAAACGGCGAATACGGGTCAAGCAACGGCTGCGCGTCCGTCGACGATCCTGATTGTCGGCGGCGGGCCGGCAGGACTGTTCGCTGCCGAACGGTTGTCGGCACGCGGACACAAAGTGACACTGGTCGAGCGTATGCCCAGCGTTGGCCGCAAGCTGATGATGGCAGGTCGCGGCGGGCTTAATCTTACGCACTCCGAGGGGCTTAAGGATTTCCTGACGCGTTACGGCAACGATGCCAAGCCGATCGTCGGTGCCATTCACGGTTTCAGGCCGAACGAATTGATCTTGTGGGCGCATGGGCTGGGCCAGGATACCTTTGTCGGCACGAGCGGCAGGGTATTTCCAAAGGCAATGAAGGCGTCGCCGTTGCTCAGGGCTTGGTTGCAGCGCTTGCGAGCCCAAGGCGTGGAGATTGTCACCGGCGAGCGTTGGGTCGGCTGGGACGGCAATGGTCAAATGCTCTTTCGCCTCGAAAAGAGCGGCGCGGAAGCTGGTTCGCACAGGCGGCCGGCTGACGCGGTCGTGCTGGCACTGGGCGGGGCGAGTTGGCCGCGGCTCGGCGCGGACGGCAACTGGACAGAATTCTTGCGGACGCACGGCATGGCCGTTACGCCCTGGCAACCAGCCAACGCCGGTGTGCACATCGCTTGGTCGCCGTTGATGCGCGACAAATTCGCGGGCACACCGCTGAAGCGCATAGGCGTCACGGTGGCTGGCGGCGGGCAGGTGCATGGCGAAGCGATGGTTACGCGCAACGGCCTGGAAGGCGGTGCGATCTATGCCGTCGGCGCCGAATTGCGCCGCGTGATGGCAGACGGACCTGGTGTGCTGCACCTTGATCTGAAGCCGGGCATGACGGTTGGAGAACTGTCGAAAGCACTGGCTCGGCCGCGCGGCAAACAGTCGTTGGCCAATCATCTGCGCAAATCCGCAGGCATGCCGCCGGTCATGGTTGCGATGCTGCATGAGAGTTTCGGAAGATCGCTGCCGGCAGAGCCCGAAGCCCTCGCCGCGGCCATTAAAAATGTGCCGCTGACAGTTACCGGTTTTGCGGGCCTGGAGCGGGCGATTTCGTCGGCGGGCGGCTTGGCGCTCGAAGAGATCGATGCGCGCGGCATGCTGCTCAAGCAACCAGGCGTGTTCGTCGCCGGCGAAATGCTCGATTGGGATGCGCCGACCGGCGGTTATCTGCTGCAGGCCTGCTTCGCCACAGGCAAACTTGCCGCTGACGGAGTCATGGCGTGGCTGGCAGCAAAATCGGCAAGTGATGCAGTCTCAGCGGCCGTCGCGACGCCAATTGGGACTGGTGCGTAAGCGCGGGCAAGCATTGTCAACCGCGGCCGGCTGTGTCTGAATGCTTGCAAGAGCGACGCGGGCTTCGCTCAACGGGCAGACGAGGACGCGGTATGGCGCGACGGTTGATAGATATTTCGGTGGCGATCACGGCCGATATCGCATCTGACCCGCCCGGGATGGAACCGAAGATCCAATATACCGGGCACAAGGAATCAGCAGAAGACGTCTGCCGTTATTTTCCTGGGCTGACACCCGCCGATTTGCCGGATCAAGAAGGTTGGGCCGTCGAGCGGCTGGACATCAGCACGCACAACGGCACGCATATGGATGCGCCCTATCATTACGCCTCGACGATGGACGAGGGGCGCCGCGCCATCACGATCGACGAAGTACCGCTGGAGTGGTGTTTGCAGCGCGCAGTTAAACTCGATTTCCGGCAGCTGCCGAACGGCTACGTCGTAAGCGCAGCCGAAATAGCGGCGGAACTTACCCGTATCGGCCACACGCTGCAGCCGCTGGACATCGTGGTCGTCAACACGGCGGCCGGCGCCAAGTACGGCGAGCCTGATTATGTGCCAACGGGTTGTGGCATGGGTCGCGAGGCGACGCTGTATCTGACTTCGCGCGGTGTGCGCGTGGTCGGCACGGATGCTTGGAGTTGGGACGCACCGTTCGGGGCCACGGCGCAGCGCTACGCCGAAAGCCATGACGCGCGCATCATCTGGGAAGGGCACAAAGCCGGCCGCGAGATTGGCTATTGTCAGATCGAGAAGCTGTCCAACCTCGAACAATTGCCCGCCACCGGCTTCATGATCTCCTGCTTCCCGGTCAAGATCGCCAAGGCTTCCGGTGGTTGGACCCGCGCCGTCGCCATCATCGATGGGTGACGTTGTCCCGTAACGCTTCTCTCTTTTCCATCATCAGCAATTGTAGAAAGTCGCGCTCATGCCCGTCGTCAATCGCATCGCCAGCATGAAAGAAGAAATCACCGCTTGGCGGCGGGATTTCCACGAGAACCCAGAGTTGCTCTACGACGTGCATCGGACGGCGGCGTCGGTGGCCGAAAAGCTCAAGGCGTTCGGTTGTGACGAAGTCGTGCCGGGCATCGGGCAAACCGGCGTGGTGGGTATCATCAAAGGCAAACGCTGGGAGTCGGGCAAGGTGATTGCCATGCGCGCCGACATGGACGCGTTGCCGCTCGAGGAAATCACCGGGTTGCCGTACGCGTCGAAAATCAAGGGCAAGATGCATGCGTGCGGCCACGACGGTCACACGGCGCTGCTGCTGGGGGCCGCAAAGTATCTCTGCGAAACGCGCAATTTCGACGGTACGGTGGTGCTGCTGTTCCAACCGGCGGAAGAAGGCGGTGCCGGCGGCAAGGCGATGGTCGACGATGGCGTGATGGATCGCTGGGGCGTGCAGGAAGTGTATGGCATGCATAATCAGCCGGGCATGGCAATCGGCACATTTGCGACCTGTCCCGGGCCGATGCTGGCCGCCGCCGACAGCGTGTCCATTCTCATCGAGGCCAAGGGCGGGCATGCTGCCAAGCCGCATCTGGCCATCGATCCCGTTTTGATCGGGTCGCACATCGTCGTGGCGTTGCAATCTATCGCGTCGCGCAACGTCAATCCGCTCGACAGCGCCATCGTGTCGCTATGCATGTTTCATGCGGGCACCGCCGGTAACGTCATTGCACAGTCGGCGGAACTGACGGGCACGGCGCGTTCGCTGACGCCGCAGGTGCGCGACTTGCTGGAAAAACGCATCGTCGAAATTTCAGAGGGCACCGCCAAGCTGTTCGGTGGTACGGCGAAAGCCATTTACACGCGGGGTTACCCCGTGACGAGAAATCACGCCCGCCAGGCGGCGTTCGCGGCGTCAGTGGCGGCGCAGGTGTCGGGCAAGGACATGGTCAACGACAATGTCACGCCTGTCATGGGCGGCGAGGATTTCTCCTACATGCTGGAAAGCCGGCCGGGCGCGTTCGTGTTCTTCGGCAACGGCGACACGGCGTCGGTGCATCATCCGGCCTACGACTTCAACGACGACGCCATTCCCGCCGGCGTCTCATTCTGGGCGCGCCTCGCCGAAACCGCCATGCCGGCGTGACGCCGTGCGCGCGGATTCGATTGGGGACAGCCACCAGAGCATTGCGCCGAACGTGTCCCCGTCTATCGACACCCCGACTTGGCGGCTGTCCCCACCCGCCGTCCTCCCGGCCGCAGCGCCACACATCGCGGAGCGATGCGACGCATCGAGGGCGCGGAGAGCCGGGATCTTTCCCAGCCAATGACCGGGCAAGGTCCCGGGTCGCGCTACGCTTGCCCGGCAAGACGGCGATTGAAGCACCGCTCGCCTGAAAGCGGTTTTTCACGCCGAACCGGAGGCCACTTCGGCTAAACCGCTTTAGCGGCCCCGATCCTTCGATCGTGCCGTTGATGATTTGATCTCTATCTCCCCCCAACTTATCAGGGGGTGCGGAGCGCGATTTGCGCCACGGTGTGCGAGACCCGCCTCGCGACGGGCCAGTGGAGCCGATCTTGCGACCGACCCCGGCAGGCTGCGGCTTCCGCCGCGCTCCGCGCCGAGTTTTT
>JANXWC010000076.1 GCA_025351355.1 Hyphomicrobiaceae bacterium | reverse complement strand
AGGCACGCGTCCGAAAAAGGTGGCTCGCAGCCTGACCTCATTCTTTAAGCGCGGCCTGCGCCGCATTCAGACCTGTCTGCAAGCCATCTGCGGGCTGCCTGCACTGTGGTCAGTTTGGAGAAACTGATGGATGGTGAGGGCTTCGGACCGAGTGCCGGACGCTTGGTAAGACCGCAGCAGGCCCGGCCCCGATCAATCGTAGCGCCAGTAAACGCGGTTATTGCTGGCGGGCACGCGGGCAAAGCCCCGACGATCGGGCGGATGGACATTGCGCTCGATCAGCGCGCCGATGTCGGCCAGCAGCGGCTCCGTATCGGCGTACAGGCTATGATTGAGGTTGAGGCCACTGGTGCCGAGTTTGGCCACGTCCACCGTCTCGACGCCCGGCACGATCACCGGCGCGCCCAACATCGGCACGGCGCCGGCGCGCGCACCGAAGCCGGTCAGCGGATGCACAAGGCGCGAGGCGAGCAAGGCCCTGTCGTTGCCCACATAGAGCGTCACGGCCTCGGCACTGCCGACAATCAGGTGTGAAATTCTGGAAAAATGGGTGGCGTCGACATCGGGCGCCGCCAGGATCAGTTGTCCGATTTTCAATGCCCGGCGGCGCTCGTCGGTTTTCAACTCTTCCAGCATCGCGACAAAGGCCTGGTTGCCCATGCTGTGCACGATGACGTGGATTTTGGTGACACCCGTCCGCTCGGCAACGAGGCGCAGGAACGCGGCCAGCCGCTCGGAGGACGCCAACGCATTCTTCTCGTCGGAGAGATAACTTTCGAGCGCACCATTGGAAGCCCAACTGTAGACAAGCGCGGCGCCATCGAAGCCGGTGTCGGCGGTGATCTGGCCCATCCGCATCAAAGCGTTGTCGAAGCTGACGTTGTAGCCATGGATGTAGACGAGCGCTTGGCCCCGGAAGCGGGAACCGGCAGTGACCGCACGCCTGACGCCGGCGACGAAGCGCTCCTCGTCCCACGCGGTCGGGCTGGAGATCGTCATGTGCAGCGCGATGTCCTGGTACAGCTCGCTCCCTGCCGTAGATTTTTCCTTTTTGCTCGGCGCCTCCAGCCCGGTCGCCTTGTGGGCGGCGGGAACGGTGACGACGGCCGAGCCATAAGCGAGACGATCGGCTTGCTGCGATCCGAAGCCGACCGTGCGCCCCGGCACATTTACTGCGTTGCGATCTGTTGCATAAAGAACCGCGATCGCGCGTCCGTCATCGAGGGGATCGGCGAGCTGGAATCGCGCCTTGACAGCCTGGGCCTGCCGAAAAAAGTCGACTGCGACGTCGTACTGACCGCGCTGCTGGGCGAGCGCGGCCAGCGCGCTGAGCGGGGCATACTGGGCCGGGGACGGGCTGGCACCGAACGTCGCGCGGGCCGTGTTCAACGCACTCCGGTACGATCGTTCGGCAGCAGGCAGGTCGCCATCGACCTCGTCGAGCACACCCAGATTGAGCTGCAGCGAATAGAGCGGATTGTCAGTGCCGGCAGGCTGCTTCTCGGCGAGCCCTATGGCCTGCCGATTCAGGGCGTGAGCCTCGGCGGTGCGACCCTGCCGCTTGAGCGCGAGGGCGAGATTGCCGATGCTCACCGCCAAATGCGGCGAGTTCGCAGCGGTGCGCAATTCGACGACCTTGACCAGCAACGGCTGTGCCTCGTCGTGACGGCCACGCTCGATGTAGAACCAGCCGAGGTTGTTCAGCGCGGTTTCGAAATAGGGCCCTTGCTTGCCATAGATTGCCTCGATCGAGGCCAAGCCGGCCTTGTAGGTTTTTTCCGCTTCGGTCGCCTGATTGGTGCTGGCCAGCGCATTGGCCATGTTGATCAGCACCATCCCGCGCTCGCCCACGGGCGCGGTCACAGAGAGATCGGCGGCGACGATCTTGCGGTAGGCGGCAACGGCAGCGGCTGGATCGCCGCGGCGCATGTGAAGCGAGGCGACATGATCGACCAGCAATGCCAGCGCGTTGTCACGAGCCACGCCGGTTGCCGATTTCTCGAGCAATTTCTGCGCCGTCTCGAAGTCGGCTGCTGCGGAACCGAATTTTCCCCAATCCGAATAGACGGTGCCGCGCACGTCATAAAGCAGCGCCATTTGCTGGGGGTCGAAGCCTTTGATGGCGCCGGCGCTAGCCACGAGTTTGTCATAAATTGCGACAGCCTCTTCGAACCGCTGCAATTTCTTGAGTGCAAACCCTTCGTTGTGCAGCAGGTTTAAAGCTGTGCCGTTGGTCGGTGGAAAGTCGGCCGTCGCGCCAATCCGGGCAATGGCGGGCGCCAGCACCACCAGCGCTTGCTCGCTCAATCCCTCATAGATCAACGTGATCGCCAGCTTGTTGGTGACGAAAGCAATCGTGGCGGGCTGCGGCGGGGTCCGTTGCTCGAGCAAGGCTACCGATTGCCGATAGCGCCCGATCGCCTCGGCGCGCCGGTTCAAGCCATAATTGAGATCGCCCAGCTGCATTTGAGCGCCCGCGCGATAATCGAGGGATCGCGGATCGGGCCACGCCTCGAGCAGCCGCTGCGACAGCAGGTAGGGCGCCTCGGCCTCTTTCGAACGATTAAGTCCGATCAGCGCATAAGCTTCAGTGAAAGCCGCACGGCCCTGTAACAACACGAGATCGCCGTAGGGCGTTTTGGCCGCTTGCGGCTTGTCCAGAATTGCCCTCGCTGCAGTGACTTCTCTCAAGGCGGCATCGAATTTCTGTTCGCGGGCATGCAGCATGCCCGCGTAGAGTTGCGCTGTCGCCGATGCCAGCGTCCCCTGCCCCAACTCACTGGCTGCGTCATTGAGCAGTCGCTCGGCCAGCGGTCGCGCCTGTTGGAATTGTTCGCGATCGAACAGCTCGATGATGCGAGCGAGCTCCGCCTCAGCCGACGTCATCTGCGCGGTGACCGAACGGGGCATCCCAAAGCTGCAGAGCAACACTGCAAGTGACAGAATGCCTTTCGAGAAAATCAACTTTTCAAGCATACCGCCAACCTTTTCTCGGCCATCGTCCAACAACAATCAAACATCGGCAAAGCACGCAATTTAGCCGATAGCTGCCGCATCGCAAGGGGCACACTGGAGGGTGGAACGTGCAGGCTGGTCGGCCTGTCGACCCACATCCCCAGCACAAGGTCCCGTCACCCGCGCGGATCGATTTGAGGTTGCCTCCGGCCAAGAAAACGCCGAAATACTGCCGGTACCCCACTGGCAAAGGCGCCAGCATCGGCACGGAGAAAAACATGCTCACGTCGACACCACCCGTCATATCTGTTGGAGCACTTGCGGCCCGCATCGCCAATGGGGCCAAGGTTGTGTTGCCACCGGACTATTCGGGCTGCGCGATGGCCGTCGTTGCCGAATTAATGCGCCGTCGGGTGCGCGATCTGCATCTGATCGGCGCGCCGGTGATCGGCTTTCAGGCCGACCAGTTGATCGGCGCGGGCTGCGTCGCTGGGATCGAAGCGGCTGCCATCACGCTGGGCGAACACGGCTTGGCACCGCGTTTCACCGCGGCACTGAAGCGCGGCGAAATCGAGATGTGGGACGCGACCTGCCCTGCCATCCATGCGGGTTTGCAGGCGTCCGAAAAGGGTGTGCCGTTCATGCCGATGCGCGGCTTGATCGGTTCGGACCTGTTGCGTGTGCGACCGGACTGGAAGGTGATCGACAATCCGTTAGCCGAAGACGGCAAGCGCGATCCGATCGCCATCATTCCTGCTATCCGGCCCGATATCGCGTTGTTTCATGCCGCAAAGGCCGATGCGCACGGCAATATCTGGATCGGCATCCGGCGTGAATTGATGCTGATGGCGCACGCCTCGAAATCGACGCTGGTCACCGTCGAGGAAATTGTCGAGGGCAATCTGCTCGACGATCCCGCACTGGCCGCCGGCACGATATCGTCGCTGTATGTCACGGCATTGGCGGTAGCACCTCATGGTGCCGCGCCGATCGGATTGGCCGACTGCTATGACGCCGATGGTGCCGCTTTGGCGGGCTACGCGACGGCCGCGCGGACGGCTGACGGCTTCCGGGACTGGCTCGACCGGCACCTCGAACGCGCGCTCGTACCGGCATGAGCACTCAAGACCAGGCAAGGCTGTCGAACGCCGAGAACATGATCGCGGCTATCGCTCCGATGCTGCGCGGTCTCGGCCATGTCGCGGTCGGCTCGCAATCGCCCATACCGGGTTCGGCGGCGCTATTGGCGCAGGCTCTGTCGGGCGGCACCATGCGCGTGTCGATCCTGGGCAGCCGCGAGCAAAACCCGTTTACCGACGGTGGTCGGGAATTGTTCGATTGCGCGGGCCAAGGGCGCATCGACGCGTTCTTTTTATCCGGCGGGCAGATCGACGGCGCGGCCAATATCAATCTGGTCGGCACCGGCGACATCGAAACGTACCCGCGCCACCAGCAGCGTTTCCCCGGCTCGTTCGGCTCGGCCTATCTGTATTTCGTCGTGCCGCGCGTCATCCTGTTCCGCGAGGAGCACACACCGCGAACGCTGGTCCGCGCCGTGGATTTCATTTCGGCGCCCGGTACCAGTGCGCCCGAGGTCTATCGTCCGGGGGGACCACACGCCTTGGTCACCAGCCGTTGCGTCTTCAGCTTCGACAAGCCGACGGCGCGTTTCACGTTGCTGAGCGTGCATCCGGGCGTCACGGTGGACGAAGTCCGCGCCTGCACCGGTTTTGATTACGCGGTGCCGCCGGTCGTGCCGCAAACGCCGGCGCCCGATGCCTCGACGTTGGCGTTGCTGCGCGGCGATATCGCGCAAATGGTGGCCAAGACTTATCCCGCGTTTGCATTGAAAACCTGGGGCAATAGCATCGCACAATGACGGACGCGGCAGCGATCATGGCGGCCAAGGCGGCACTCCGCGCGCAGGCTAAAGCTGCGCGCGCCGCACTGCCAGCGACGTGGCGCCAAGCAGCCAGTCTGGCCATTGCCGCCGCCGGACTCGATTTTTTGCCAACTAAACCAAAGCCGGGCGCGATCGTGGGCGGCTTCATGCCGATCGGGGAGGAAATCTCGCCGTTGCCGCTGATGGCGCGCCTGCATGCCGCCGGCTGCCAGCTGGCATTGCCGGTGATGATGGGGAAAGGCAAACCGCTGCAGTTCCGCGCCTATGTGCCGGGCGACCGGCTCGTCCCGGCCGTCTGGGGAATTCGCGAACCGGGCCCCGATCAGCCCGTGCTGTTTCCGGATATCGTGCTCACCGCGCTGCTGGCCTTCGACGATCGCGGCTATCGGTTGGGCTATGGGGGTGGCTTCTATGACCGCACGCTCGCCGAACTGAAATCCGTTAAGCGCGCGGAAACGATCGGTCTCGCCTTCGATGAACAGAGGGTCGACGCGGTGCCGCATCTCGATTATGACGTGCCCTTGGATTGGATGCTGACGCCTTCGGGGGCTCGTCAATCCAGACCGTGAAGCCAACACATACGATGTCACGTACGAAGTCGCATTTTCTGCACCTGGCCATGCGCCTGTGTCGGGATGTGCCCCAGGAGCCTCCGACTGCATGCGACTATTGTTTCTTGGTGATGTGGTCGGCCGCAGCGGCCGCAAGGCGGTGATCGAGACGCTGCCGAAGCTGATCGCCCGCTACAAACTCGATTTCGTGATCGTCAATGGCGAGAACGCGGCCGGCGGCTTTGGCATTACTGAAGCCATCACCAACGAATTGCTGTCGGCTGGCGCCGATTGCGTCACGCTCGGCAATCACGCTTTCGATCAGAAGGAAGCGCTGGTGTTTATCGCGCGGCAACCGCAACTGATCCGGCCGATCAACTTTCCGAAGGGCACGCCCGGTTCCGGCGCCGGCATGTTCAAGGCCCGGAACGGCGCCGACGTGCTGGTGATCAACGCCATGGGGCGCGTGTTCATGACCGAGCTGGATTGCCCGTTCCGCGCCATCGATGCCGCCACCACGGCCTGCAAACTGGGCGAAGGTGCCGATGTCATCTTTGTCGATTTTCATGCCGAGGCGACCAGTGAGAAAGAGGCGCTTGGCCATTTTCTCGACGGGCGCGTTACCGGCGTCGTTGGCACACACACGCACGTGCCCACCGCCGATCACCGGGTGTTGCCGGGCGGCACCGCATACATGTCGGACAGCGGCATGTGCGGAGACTACCAGTCAGTACTGGGGATGGACCTGGAAGAGCCCGTCAACCGCTTCATCACGCGAATTCCGCGGCAGCGATTCGAACCTGCCGAGGGTGTCGCGACGGTCTCTGGAATGTGCATCGATGTCGACGATGCCACGGGGTTGGCGCGCGCCGTGCAGCCATTGCGGCTCGGTGGTGTTTTAGCACCGACCGAGCCGTCTTTCTGGACCTGACGTTGGGCAACGTGAAGGTTTAACTCCCCGGTAGATCTCCCCGGTAAATCCAGGGATTGCGGGGCAAAGTGCGGTTTGCGCGACGGCAAACCGTATGGCACCTGGAAAGCCGGCCGAGCCGCCTTTCGTCCTTTGGCGTCATCGCCTGCGCTTGTCCTCACGGACAATTGCATGGAGTTCCAGTCTGGGCAGACGCTGGAACTCACGGGCGGGACGTTCGCGTCTGTTTAAGCTAGGCGCGTGCGGTTAATGAAAAGTTAACTGCGCCTCGTTCAGTGCCGATTGCATGGCCACCATTTGGTACGTCTGACGTGGCAGT
Source organism: Hyphomicrobiaceae bacterium (assembly GCA_025351355.1). Classification (GTDB taxonomy): domain Bacteria; phylum Pseudomonadota; class Alphaproteobacteria; order Rhizobiales; family Hyphomicrobiaceae; genus JABFRJ01. Next base: position 5,320 of record JANXWC010000076.1, on the reverse strand, counting down.
GCTAGACGGGTTTGCGCCCCTTGATGGCATTCGCACGGGACGTCGACGTGATCAGCCCGTCCGCACCTCCCGTGAGTTTGTCTCGTACGCGCTCCTTGAGCTGCGCAATGGTCGCTCTGTCCAAGCCGGCGACGGCGGCGGCGATGCTATTGCTGAGTAAATTAGTCGTCCAGTAATCCTCGAAGTCGGCAAACGTGCGGGTCGCCGAAATTTCTCGCGCCTCCAAATCTACGAACCCCGCGTCGCGCCACAACTTTTGCAACGCATCGACGCGGGAGGCATCAGCGCGCGGCGGTCGCACGGGCTGAAATCCCAACGCGCTCAGTTCGGCCTGAATAGGCTCCATCGGGAAGCCGCCGCCGAATATGTCCCAGGCATAAGCGGCTGCCAGGCCACCCGGCTTCAATACCCGTGCCATTTCAGCGACTCCGCGGGCCGGCTCAGGGACAAAGAAAATCACCAGCGCCATTACTGCCGCGTCAACACTGGCATCGGCCAGCGGCAGCGCCATTGCATCGCCTTGAACATAAGTGGCGCCCTTCGTACCGGGCCGGGCGCGCGCGAACTTCAGTTGCCCTTCTGACGGATCGATCGCCGTTATTGCGGTCGGCGCAAAACGTTCGACGACAAGTTCGGTAAAGGCGCCGTTGCCACAGCCGACATCGGCCCACTGCAGTCCCGATCGCGGCGCCAGCCAGTCGAGAAATGTCGCGCCGATGATGCGGCTCCAGCGGCCCATCATCTTTTCATAGGAAGCGCCGTCCTCGAAGCGAAAGGGTTGGTCAGCCATCACGTCTACCTTTCGCGTTGCAATTTACTCGGCAGCCTTGGTCGCGTCGCTGGCCGCCAGGGCAATCCGCTCTTCCTTCAGGCGCTCCGCAATCAGGAACGCGAGTTCCAGCGACTGGTCGGCATTCAACCGTGGATCGCAGTGGGTGTGATAGCGGTCGGACAGATCCGTTTCCGAAATCGGGTTGGCGCCGCCGGTGCATTCGGTAACCGCCTGGCCGGTCATTTCAATATGCACGCCGCCGGCGTGGGTGCCTTCGCCGCGATGAATGGCGAAAAATTGATCCACCTCTTTCAACACGCGATCGAACGGCCGCGTTTTGTAGCCGTTGGCTGCGGTGATGGTATTGCCATGCATGGGATCGCAGCTCCACACCACATGGCGTCCCGCCTTCTTGGTCGCACGCAACAGCTTCGGCAGATGCTGGGCAACCTTGTCCGAGCCGAAGCGCGCAATCAACGTGAGGCGACCGGGCTCGTTGTGCGGATCGAGAATATCGATCAGGCGTAGCAGCGCATCGGCATCCAGGCTTGGGCCGCATTTGAGGCCGATGGGGTTCTTGATGCCGCGCGCGTATTCGACGTGAGCATGATCAGGCTGGCGCGTGCGGTCACCAATCCAGATCATATGCCCTGATGTGGCGTACCAGTCGCCTGATGTGGAATCTTGACGCGTCATCGCGTGTTCGTACCCCAGCAACAACGCCTCGTGGCTGGTATAGAACGACGTGCCCTGCAATTGCGGCGTATTCTCGCTGGTGATGCCGCAGGCCTTCATGAACGCCAGCGTCTCGGTAATGCGCTGCGCCAGCTCTTCATAGCGGGCGGACGCCGGGCTGCCCTTGACGAAACCAAGCATCCATTGATGCACCCGCTCGAGATCAGCATAGCCACCGACCGCGAATGCGCGCAGCAGATTGAGCGTAGCTGCCGACTGGCGGTAGGCTTCCAGTTGGCGCTTCGGATCGGGCTCACGCTGCTGGGCGGTGAATTCGGGTCCGTTGATGATGTCGCCGCGGTAGCTGGGCAGTTCGACGTTGTCTTTCCTCTCGACGGGAGACGAGCGCGGTTTGGCGAATTGGCCGGCGATGCGACCGACTTTGACGACCGGAAAACCACCGGCATAGGTCATTACGACAGCCATCTGAAGGAAGACGCGGAAGAAGTCTCGAATGTTGTTGGCCGAATGCTCAGCGAAACTCTCGGCGCAATCGCCGCCCTGCAGTAGGAACGCGTGGCCGCTTGCGACTTGAGCCAACGACTGCTTGAGCTTGCGCGCCTCACCTGCAAAAACCAGCGGCGGAAACGATGCAAGCCGCCGCTCCACATCAGCCAGTTCGGCAGTATCACGATAGGTGGGCACCTGCTCAATGGGCTTGGTTTTCCAGCTGTCGGGCGACCATTTCGGCAGGCTTGCGGCATTGTTGTTGACGGCAGACATGAACGATAACTCCGAAGATGCATATATATTTCGATTATAGGCTATCCGGCAGTCAATTGCACCCGTCCATTCGGTCACCGGCCATCCGATCACTTGTGCCGTTCCGGCTCACGGCCGATAATATAAGCGATACGAGCTAACCATTGCTGTACGCATCAAAATTTAATATTTTACCGAAAATAGCAACATGCTTAATAAGAATATATTATTTGATTTTTAATTCACGCTGGCGTAATTATCAGGTCATCGAGTTAATAATTTTATCGACTCGATGTTTTAACGGACTTTTAGTCCAAACATTTTCATAAACAAAATGAGGTTCATCATGAAACGCACAATTATTTCGCTTTTTGCGCTTGCGGTTGCCACCTTTGCGATCGCGCCGGCTTTCAGTGACGAAGCCATCGATCTGAAAACCGGGGAAGGCATCAAGAAATTCTGGGAATCACGGTCGGTTGAAAACGGCAACGGCGGCGGCAACTGATCTGCCCAGCGGCGGCATAACGGACACGTGTGCCGCTGCACCTGAAATCACGCGTACTTCCGCAGCCAAGAATTCAGCTTGACCTCGACAAGGGAGGCTTTCGTGAAAACTTTTCTAGCAATGCCTCTATTGGCATTCGTGATCGCGGCGGCGAGCCTCGGCCCCGCCGATACCCATTATCCCAACATCGCCGGGCCACATACGCCCACAACTCCCGCAACAAACGATTGATTGGGTTGATTGCGGCGATAGCCTCGGTGTTTGCCGTAAACAAAAAAACCTGCCCGGAGAAATCCGGACAGGTTTTTTGCAACCGCGACCGGCGCCTTCCCTCAGACGCGCTTGGCCGCTTCCAGATAGTCCCGCTTGGCAGAACCGACGTAAAGCTGCCGCGGACGGCCGATCTTTTGCTCGGGATCTTCCACCATTTCCTTCCACTGGGCGATCCAGCCGACCGTGCGCGCCACCGCGAACAGCACTGTAAACATCGAGGTCGGGAAACCCAGCGCGCGAAGCACGATACCTGAGTAGAAATCGACGTTCGGGTACAATTTCTTCTCGATGAAATAGTCATCGTGCAGCGCGATCTGTTCGAGTTCCATGGCCACGTCGAGCAATGGATCCTTGATGCCCAGCGTCTTCAGCACTTCGTAGCACGTCTGCTGCATGACCTTGGCGCGCGGATCGTAGTTTTTGTAGACGCGATGGCCGAAGCCCATCAGACGCTGGCCGGAGTTCTTGTCTTTCGCCCGCGCCACGAACGCCTTGATGTTTTTCACGTCGCCGATTTCTTCGAGCATCTTGAGCGCCGCCTCGTTGGCGCCGCCATGTGCCGGTCCCCACAAGCAGGCGATGCCGGCGGCGATGCAAGCGAACGGATTGGCGCCCGACGATCCCGCCAGTCGCACCGTCGACGTCGACGCGTTCTGCTCGTGATCAGCATGCAGGATGAAAATTCGGTCAAGTGCGCGCGTCAGCACCGGGTTGATATGATAAGGTTCACACGGCACCGCAAAACACATCTGCATGAAGTTCGACGCATAATCGAGGTCATTGCGCGGATAGATGAAGGGTTGACCGATCGAGTATTTGAACGCCATCGCGGCCAAGGTCGGCATCTTCGCGATCATGCGATGGGACGCGATCATGCGCTGGCGGGGATCGTGGATGTCCGTGCTGTCATGATAGAATGCGCTGAGCGCGCCCACCGAACCACACATGATCGCCATCGGATGCGCGTCGCGCCGGAAGCCGGAGAAAAAGCGCGTCATCTGCTCGTGTACCATGGTATGGCGCGTAACGATCGAGCGGAACTCCTCGAACTGAGCCGGCGTCGGCAACTCGCCATGCAGCAGCAGGTAACAGACTTCGAGATGGCTGGAATGGTCGGCCAATTGTTCGATCGGGTAGCCGCGGTACAGCAACACGCCCTGGTCACCATCGATGTAGGTGATCTTCGACGAGCAATTCGCCGTCGAAGTGAAGCCCGGATCGTAGGTGAACATGCCGGTGTTGGCGTAGACCTTGCCGATATCCATGACGTCGGGGCCGATGGTTCCCGACCGCACGGGCATGGTGGTTTGCTTGTCGCCGGCAGTGAGTGTTGCCGACTTGCCGGCTGCGGCCTTGTCGGGAGCTTTATCGAGTGCGTTCATGGCGCGTGTCCTTTTCGCTTAGTATTTTTTGCCGCGCGCATGAGACGCGCGCACGCCGGGAATAGTTGGCCACCAGACCGAGATCGGAACGCAGCATGCGTGTGCAGCGCTTTCCGTCACGGCTTCCGGTTCCGTCGCGGCACCCAAGGGCGTGCGATCAAAACCGGCGATTGAGTGCACGAATGCCGACAACGCTGCTTACTACACTCGTTAGTTTACGCGCGCCGCGACATCGCTAGATGGCCTGTCCCAGGGTCCCTGTGATCGGGAGGACAACGCTCCAGCAGATGGAGAAATAGTCTAAATTGTGCACTGCGACAAGATGCACGAAGGGTCGAAATTGCGTCGATTGGCACGATCACGGTGAAGTGTGCTTAACGTGATTACCGGGACTGTAACGCACGTGCACCCGCATTGCGTTCTGACAGGAACCAAGTTCCACGACGTGGGCACGTGCCGGCCCTGCAGATGCCTGACGTCGGCGCCACAGCATCTGGTGCTGTCGGCAATTACGGTTTATGGCATTCAAATCCAGTTGCGGCGAATGGATTGCCGCGCGCGTTGATGCGATTGCTATGGCTCCTTCCAACCTCGCACCCATTCACGTCATCGGAGGAGGCTTGGCCGGCTCGGAGGCCGCCTGGCAGATCGCTCGCGCAGGGGTTGCCGTCGTGCTGCACGAAATGCGGCCCACGCGCATGACGGAGGCGCACAAGACCGAGGGCTTGGCGGAGCTTGTCTGTTCCAATTCGTTCCGTTCCGACGACGCGGCCAACAACGCTGTGGGTTTGCTGCATGAGGAGATGCGGCGGGCCGGTTCGCTGATCATGGCCAAAGGCGACGCCTGCAAGTTGCCGGCGGGCGGAGCGCTCGCCGTTGACCGCGATCAGTTTTCTGCTGCTGTCACCGCGGCGCTTGAGGCCGAGCCGCTGGTGACGATCGATCGCCGGG
>JANXWC010000073.1 GCA_025351355.1 Hyphomicrobiaceae bacterium | reverse complement strand
AGCAGCGGATCGATGATTGCCCACTCGGCATCGCTGAGTTCGTAGCGACGTAGCTGTGCCATCCCAACCTCCCTCAGTTGGAATCATGAATCACTGTTCGCGCCGTTTGGGAATCCCGTTTATGAGTTTATGACCTAGTGTAAACGGCAACTGCCACATCTCCAAGTGCGTGCGGCACCCCGGAGCCAACCTCCCGTCGGTTCCTTCCTTGAAGGCTTTCGGACGACGGCCCGCGAGCGTGCGGCAAGGCCGTGCGGGCCGGCCGAAACCCCGATCTTAAAAGGGTTAGCTGTAGGTACTCGACGCAGCAAAGGCTCGTCTAGCCGCCGATCTGGCAACCGCTGCAGACGATCAGTCGCGTCTCTAGCTTCTATTGGACGTCAGTCTAGAGCAGCCGCGTGCAGGCCCGAGAGAGACCGAGCCGGCGTGCTTGAACACGATAGGCGGCGCGAGCTGAAACGATCGTCGCTCATTGGGAGCGCCAATTCCGACACGATAGCGAAGCAGCCAGCAAGGCGCTCCGTGAGTGTCAGGCTGACGCTACGTTGTGTCGCCGTAAGTCTGTCAGCCTCGTCAGTCGAGTGCTCTATATCACTGGAGGGAGATGCCGCCATCCGTAATAACTTTCTGCCATTCGGGAATTTCGGCGGCGATCATGCCGTCCAGTTGCTCGGGCGTGCTTGCTACCGCTTCGACGCCGAAATTTATGAACTGCTCTTTTAAGCGTGCGTCGGCCAGCGTCGTCACCAACGCGGCGTTGAGCTTTGCAATCACGTCGCGCGGCGTGCCCGCCGGAGCGAGAATGCCGAACCAGACGTCCACGACATAGCCGGGCAGCGTCTTCGCGATCGGTTCGGCACCCGGCGCCAGAATGGACGCGGTAATGGACGAGACGCCGAGCAGTTTGATCTTGCCGTCTGAGATGAAGCCGTTCATCGCGCTCGAGGCGGTCGTCAGCAGCATGTCGACTTCGCCGGTCATGATTGCTTGCGTCGTCGGACCCTGTCCCTTGTAGGGCACATGAATGAGCTTGAGGCCAGCGCGACGGGCCAGCAGCTCCGTGCTCAGATGGCCAAGCGAGCCTGGCCCCGCCGACGCAAAAAGCAAACCGTCGGGCCGGCTTTTGGCATAAGCGAACAGGCTGGCAACATCGCTTGCCGGCACCTTCGAACTCACGAGCAGCAGTAACGGCGCGCGCGACACTAGAGAGACCGCTGATAGTGCCTTGGTTGGATTGAAGTCGGTGGCCTTCTGCAGGAACGGTGCAATCGAGACGCCGTTGTTGGCAAACAGCAGCGTGTGTCCATCGGGTTTGGCGCGGGCGACCTCCAGCGTACCAAGCATCGCAGCGGTGCCCGGACGGTTTTCAACGATGAGGGGCTGGCCCAGAAGTTCGCCGATCCGCTCCTGCAGCGCGCGCGCCATGATGTCGGTTGTGCCGCCGGGCGGATAGGGAACGACTAAGCGAATGGGCCTGTTGGGAAACTCCTGCGCGTGGGCGTTTCCCATTGTTGCTGCCGCTACTACAAGCACCAACAGCGCGCCGAAGCAGTTTCTCATCATGACCATCCCTCCAAATTTCTTTTGTTTTCTTGCGACCCAATTGACTTATTTCAGTTGCCGGCTGTCGCTGCGCCTACGGCAAGCATCCGCTTTGCTCGTTCGCGAATCAGATGGCGATGCAACGTCTTCAAGTGTTCGGTAATTTCCACGGTCGCGGCTGCGGCGTCGCCGGTCGCAAGGTGCGCGATCAAGCGCGTTCGGTGCTCGATCACGCTCGGGAGAACTGCAAATCTGAACGCCACGACTTCTTGCATGACGATCGAGGTTAGAGCTTCCACCATGACCTTGACGACTTCGTTGCGGGTGGCTGTGGCGATCAGGGTGTAGAATTCTTTGCCGATCTCGGCGCGCTCCGTCAGGCGCGCCCACCGGCTCAAGCCTTGGAAGCGGACGTTGTTCTCCTCAAGTGCAATGACGATGTCGGGGGTGATGCGCTGAGCTGCCAGCGTGACCGCCATCTGCATGATGTGCGTGCGCGCCTCAGTAAGATGGTCGAGAGAAATCCGCCCGAGAAAAAACATGTCGCGCAACGACCGCGTCACGAGGTCGGGGTCGCCTTCGAGTATGAAAGCGCCGCCTGTGACGCCTTTCTGCAGCCTGACTACGCCAGTTACTTCCAAGCTCCGCAACGCTTCACGGACGGCATTGCGGCTGACCTTGAACATCTGCGCCAGATCGCGTTCGGAGGGAAGTTTGTCTCCAGGGCGCAGCACGCCTGCGGCCATGTCGCGGCGGATCTGCTCGCAAATCTCCTCGAATACGCGACGCGTCCGCAACGGGCTAAACTGCGGCGCCGGCCGCGGGAGTGCTGCGGCCGAGGCCGCTGGTTGGCTGATCTTGGTGACCTTGCGTGACTTTTCCGACTTGGAGGCGCGTTGCATGTGCTGGCTTCTTTGTTTCTTGTCACGTGTGCGTCAAAGGTCGAGGACGAGGTTTGGCGAGAGCGATCGCGAGCAGCAGATCATGACGACCGAGTTGGACGCGCGTTCGTCGTCGTTGAGAAAGTCGTCGCGGTGATCGGGAGTGCCCGAAATGACTTTGGTTTCGCAGGTGCCGCACAAGCCTTGCATGCATGAGTAGGACACCTCTACGCCCGCCGCGATCACTGTTTCGAGAATGGTCGTATCTGCGGCCACGTCGAGACTGCGCCCGCTTCGCTGCAATGTAAGTTTGAAGGCTGTGTCCAACATCACGGACCCCTCGTGTGCGTCGGCAGAGTGTTCATGGCTCATAGCCAAACCCGCTGCCGAGTTTTGCCTGCATGTGTTCGCGCCCGGCGTCGGCCCACGGCGTACCTTCAGGCAGGCGTAACGAAACCGCGCGTGCCATGAAGATGTCGGGATTGTTGGCACCTTCGGGTTTGATCTGGCGATCACGATAGGCTGCGAGACTTTCTAGCAGCAGGCGGCGCGTCATGACGATGCCGGTATCGCTGGAGCAGAGGTTCTCAGTTGTCCGATCGTAGATGGGGGTAAGCCCTGACTGGCACGCGGCGTCCTGCACCCACAGTCCCGGCAAACCGGAGAACCATGTCGTTTGCTGGCTTTCGTAGTCAAAGTGGTAGCTCGTGGCCGGATTGAATTTGGTCCAGTAGTCGGCATAGGGAACCGCAGGGTTTTTTTGCTCATAGGCATGGCGGCTGGCGTGGCCGGTTTCGCGCCCATTGTGGCCTTCGTCGAAAAGCTGTCGCGAACGCGGGTAAAGCTGTTCGGATGGATGATAGGAGAACATCAGACACAACGTCGTTTCATCATCCATGGGAATCCAGGCGTGTCCGCTCAGTTCGGGGAATTTCGACTGCGGCGGCACCAGGGTGTAGAACGGCATCAGGAACTGATTGACGCGCCAGTACAGGATATTGTCGGCAAGCCGCCGTCGCGACGCGATGCTCATGCCGAAGCTCTGGCGCAGACATTCGAACGTCGGCCGCAAGTTTTGCTTGGCGAGCCATTCGTTGATCGCGCCACGCTGATCGATGCGTCCGTGCAGGATGGGCGCATGCGCGGAATCGATCTCACCTTCGAGCGCCTGCAACCAATTGCATTCCTGGATGCGAACGGTCAGCGCGACGTTGGCTTCAGGCACTAGGTTCCATTCGACATTGGGGAGCGGTGGTGGCGTCTCTTTCTCCGCGCCCATATAGGCCCACACCACACCGTTGCGTTCGCGGCACGGATAAGCCTTGATCTTCACCCGCTCTTTCATGCGGCTGCGCACGGGCTCTGTCGGCATGTCGGTGACAGCGCCGGTCACATCGTATTTCCAGCCGTGATAAACGCAACGCAGTCCGCAGTCCTCATTGCGGCCGAACATTAGTGGCGCACCACGATGCGCGCAGGCATTGGCAACGAGCCCAACGCGGTTCTGTGTATCGCGGAAGGCGACAAGATCCTCGCCCAGCAGCTTCACCCGCTTGGGCTTGCCATCGGCAGCCAGATCCTTCGAGAGAAAAAACGGGATCCAGTAGAGGCGGAACAATTGGCCCATCGGTGTGCCGGCACCGACGCGAACCAGCGCTTCGTTGTCTTCGGTCGACAGCATCGTATCACTCCTCGGTCAGGTCACGTTTTGCGTTGGCATCGATCAGGCGCGAGGCTGCATAGTCTAGCAGCGGGACCAAGTCTTCGGACAGGCCGAACCGGTGCAGGAGTCCCTCCGGATCGCAGTCGATCAGTGGCCGTCGCGGCAGTGGCGGCAACGTCCCCGCGCGCACCGCCGCGACGATCCATTCTATTCGGCGTCGCTCAAGATCTTCCAGCGTCTGCACGATGGTCGGCCCTTCAGCGATGCAATTGGTCAACTCCGGATAGGCGGCACGGCGGACCCAAAGTCCCGGCGTGCGTTCGATCGTCTCGGCTTCGATGCGGTAGGGCACGGACAAAAGTTGTCGCAATGAAAGCTCGTGGCCACCGCTCGCTGGTGTCGTTCGTGCATTCTGCATCATCGGGCTCTCAAGGCGTGGCACTCAGGACAAGGAGCGAGGAAAAATCAAACGTGCCGACCTGCACGAGGCAATTGGAAGCCTTCGGCAACTGACGCGCACCGGCCCGACCGCTCGCTTGCAGAATGGCTTCGCGCAGATGGCCGATCCCATGCATCCGGCCCTCGCCAAGGCTGCCACCGAACGTGTTGAGCGGCAGGCGTCCGTCGCGTTCGGCGTGACCGTCTTTGATGAATTTCCAACCGGCATCCGCTTCGCACCAACCGAGCCGCTCCAGCCATTCGAATATCATCAAGGAAAAGCCATCGTAGATCTGCCAGCAGTCGATATCGGCGCGCGTGCGGTTGGCGTTATCGAAGATTTCAAGCGGGCGCTGCCAGCCAGCAGTTCCCGCAAGATAGGCGGGGGCGTGTGTGATCGCCGGCATGTTGCGCGCCGTCGTCATCACGAACGCCGCGGCGCCGCAGACAGGCATATCGCAATCGAAGCGCCCAAGCGGTGATGCTACCATTGGCGCGGCGAGATAGTCGTCCAGGCTGACGTCGCGGTCACGCCAGATGGCCAATGGATTGAGCCGGGCATGCCGACGCGCCAGCGCGACTACGTTGTAGAGGTCACGACGCGTGGCACCCGACCGGTGCAGATAAGCCTGCGCCCGTGACGCAAAGCGCGCGCCAGCCGCGGTGGCGCCAAACGGAACACGGAATTGGTCGATGCCATAGGCATTCTCTGCGGCGACGGTCGCATATGCGATGTCGGGCAGACGATAAAGCGCACGCACGCCAAGTACATATTTACACGACTTCGATCGAAGCGCTTGTGCGCCGAGGATGACCATATCTGTCGCAAAGCCTTTGTGCGCATCCACCGAAAACGCCAGTTTCGTGATGCCCAGCGATTCGACAAGTGTGCGCGCGGTAATCTCGTCGCCGCCATCGGAGTGCACGGCGCCGGCATTCGTGGCGCCAGGCGCACCGACATAACCGTCAATGTCGTCACGTTCGAGGCCGGCGTCCGCAATCGCCGCAATGGCGGCATCCAACGCGAGGGCATGAATCCCACGGTCCGACGCGCGCGTGATGGCGGACGAGCCGACGCCGATGAACGCGACGGCATCATTGGAACTCGTGCGCGACGTCGCCATCACGGCTGCACCTCCGCTGTCGCTCGAGCCTGCGGATAGGCAACGCCGCGCGGATCGGGCTCGGTGAATTCAAGGATGACGGGATCGCCGACGGATGCTTGAGCGGATTTTTCAGACGTAAGTAACGTTGTTAGAATAAGGCCCTTTTGTTCGACAAGTTCGATTTCGACCATCGTGAATGGCGGCTCAACTCCTGGAATTGTCGCGAGATGGACGGTCGTCATGCCGGCGATGCGTCCGCGTCGCGACAACGAGATCCAATCAAATCGGTCGCCGAGGCAACGCGGGCAACGCGGTGGCGGTGGATAGTAAATGACGTCGCACTTGGCGCAGCGCGGCAGGCTAAGATCGTTCGCAAGCGCCGCAGTCCAGAATGGACGCGTACTGTCCGTTGCGACCGGCCGTGGCCGATGCCCAAAGTTATGAGCATGGTTCGCGTCAGACGCCATCTGTGCAGTCCGCGAAAAAGAATACGGCATCGGCAGCGATGGCGCCCTTGGTGCCGACAATCAACGGATTGAGATCTGCTTCCTCGATGACCCCGGCGAGATCGCTCGCGAGCTCCGACAGGCGGCAGATGGCGTCGATGGCGGCATCGAGATCGGCTCCCGCGTTGCCGCGATAACCAGCGAGTATCGGGAAGCCGCGCAATGAATTGAGCATCGCGTGCGCCCCGTCTGTGGAAACTGGAGCGATGCGCGTCGCCACGTCGCACAACAATTCAACGAGCACGCCGCCAATACCGGCGACTATCAATGGGCCGAATTGCTCGTCCTGCTGAATGCCCAACACCAACTCCACCCCTGCGGGGATCATTGCTTGAATGCTGACGCCATCGACACGCGCGCCGGGCTGCCGCGACGCGACGGACGCGATAACGTCCTCCGTTGCCGATCGCACGTCTGCGGCGGTCCTTAAATTGAGGCGAACACCGCCGACGTCCGTCTTATGCGCGATCTCGACCGAGGCGATCTTGGCGACGACGGGGAAGCCGATCCGTTGGGCGGCTTCGGCGGCTTCGGCGGCGGTCGTGACGATCTCCTCTTGTGGCGTTGCAATGCCATAGAGGGCCAGCAGGTATTTTGAGTGGTGCTCGCTCAACGCAATTGGAGGCATCGCGGAGCCTCGCGACGGAAGCGCCGCCAGGAATTCACGCGCGCGCAGCGCCGCGTCCGGCGAGGAACGCGACCGGGTCGCGGTCGCTTGCGGCGCTTGTTCGTGCCAGTCGTGCCATATGCGCAAGGCCTCGAAACATCGCTGCGAGGAGCGGAACATCGCGACGTTCGGATCGGCATCGAGCATGGCGCTGCCGGGGCCTTCGAGCCATTCGTTCATCCAGACGGCGGCGATGACGGTGTCGGCGCGCGCTGCGACATCGCAGAGTGTGGGTGCGCGTGCGCCGCTGGATGCTGCGTGTGCAAATACCAGCGGCACGACGACAGCGCTGAAATTCGGATCGTTGGCGAAGGCTTCAAGCCCGATTGCGAAGGTCGACGATGATTTGAGAACTTCGGCTGTCGTATCGCACGGGTTGGCGACGGAGCCGAAGTCGGGCACGATTGTTTCAAGCACGCGCCGCGTCGACGGCGCGAGGTCCGGTAGCGGCAATCCAGCCGCTTCGGCTTTGTCGGCATTGATCACGCCGGCGCCGCCCGACGTCGCCATTATGCCGACGCCGCGGCCGCGCATTGGTGCACGCGTTTTGGCGAATAAACTTGCCAACTCCATCGTGGCTTCGAGGCTATCGGCTTCGACGGCGCCGGCCTCAATGATTGCGGCTGAGTAAGCGGCTGCAGAGCCGACCAGTGACCCGGTATGGGAGAAGGCGGCTTTGCTGCTCACGCGTGAATTTCCGGCCTTGTAGACGATGAGCGCCTTGCCGGACCGACGTGCGTTCTTTGAAGCCGACAAGAAACGTTCGCCGTTTTTGATGCCTTCGAACAGGCAGATGATCGCGCGGACGTGCGGAATTGCGGCGAGGTAGTTGACGTAATCGCAGATGTCCACATCGCAGGAGTTGCCCGCTGTTAGAAAGTGGCTGATGCCGATGCCACGGTGCATCGACTGCAACAGCGTGTAACCAAGCGCGCCGCTTTGTGAGACGATGGCGATGGGGCCATTGCGACCTTTGATCATCTCGCCACAGCCAGCCATGAAATTTACGGCCGCGCCGCTGGCCACGTTGGCCATGCCGACCGTATTGGGCCCAACGAATCGAACGCCACCGGATTGGGCGATGTGGGCGAGCCTTGCTTGCGCCGTCGTGCGCTCGTCGATGCCGGTCTCGGCGAAACCTGATGCATAGGCGATGATACCGCCGGCGCGCACGGCAACGGCATCTTCAAGCGCCGCCGCGACGAGTGGTCGGGCGACGCATACGGCAACGCAATCCGGCGATTGCGGCAGATCTCTCAGTGTCGGGACGCACGGGCGACCGAACAGCTGCGTGTATTTTGGATTGACGCCGTACACGTGGCCAGAAAATCCGGCGAGATTGGTCAAGGTGCGTTCGCCAAAGGAACCGGGTGTTTCAGATGCGCCGACGACGGCGATGATCCTGGGATCCAGCAGCCGTTCGAGATCGTTTGCGCTGTAGATCGTCCGATCTTTTGTCATGCCCGGCCCTTTCCGAATACGCCGGCATCGGCAAGCCGATCCTGTTCGGCATCTGCGATGCCGAGCATCTCTCCCAGGATGGCCCGACGGTGCTCGCCAATCGCCGGAACCGTGCCGTGAATATTCGAGGCCGATGCCGACATCTGCCATGGGGGGCTGACACCAAGAAACGCGCCGGCACCGTCGCTTACGGACGAGAAAAGTCCGCGAGCCAGGAAATGTGCATTCTTCAGTTGATCGCCAGGATCACCGTAGGCCGCACACGGCACGCCTTCAGCGTCGAAGGACTGCACGCAATCCCTCACAGTGCGCTGGATCGTCCATGTTTCGACGATGGCCATCATAGCGGCCCAGTTCGCCCCTCGCGACGGGATCGTTGCGAACCGCGATTCTCGCAATTCCGGCAGACCAGTCACCTCGCACAGAGCGTCGAAATTGCGCGCGGTCACAGGCGTAATCAGAATGGTGCCGTCTGTGGCGCGGACGGGACCATAACTGAAGCGCGGCACAGCGACGGGGAACTGTGCCTCCTGCAGTTCGTAGATCAACAAGTTCGACATGCAGTCGAGAAGCGCGACATCGACGTGCTGACCGAGATTGGTCCGGCCGCGTTGCACGAGAGCGGTTTGGATGGCCGAATATCCGAAGATTGCGCCAAGTGCATCGGCGATGAAGATCGCGCTCGGGGCCGGAACGTCCCGATCGCCTGCATAGCGCATAAGCGCTGTGTCGAAGCCACTTTCAGCCTGCACGATCATCGCGTAGGCGGCGCGCGATGCTGCGGGTCCCGTCTGCCCATAGCCAGAAATCGAGCAATAAACGAGCCTCGCATTGATCTTGCGCAGCGCCTCGTAACCAAGTCCAAGCCGCTCCATGACGCCGGGTCGGAAATTTTCCACGACGACGTCGGTTTCGGCGACGAGACGGTGGATCAATGCAATAGCTTCCGGCCTTTTTAAATCCAGCGCGATGCTGCGTTTGCCGGCATTGAGTTGTCCAAAATAGGTGCTGTGTCCATCGCGTTGCGGTTGCCGCAGGCGCATGTCGTCGCCTTCGGGCGGCTCAATTTTGATCACATCGGCGCCTACGTCGGCCAGCATGCGCGCGCAATAGGGACCCGCGATCAGGATCGAGAAATCGAGGACGCGAAATCCGTCCAGGGCACGAGCTTGCGGGCGGCTCTGCATCGACATGCAAGATGGTCTTCCGTTGATGACGCCAAGCCAGTTCGCTTGACGTGGGGTCCGTAGCAGGACCATAGTCTAATGGTTCTACCAATATCAATCCCTTCGAACTTCATCACAGTTAGCGCCGTGCGACGGGGGCTCCGCCCATGCATTTTACTGAAGAACAGATCGCCTTCCGCGAAAGCGTTCGGCGAATGGCCGAAAAACACGTCGCGCCAATCGCTGCGGAAATCGACGAAAACGACCGGTTCCCTATAGAAATCGTCAAATTATTCGGCGAAATGGGCCTGATGCAATTGTGGGTGCCGGAAAAGTACGGGGGTCCCAACGGCAATCTGACGATGGTGTGCATTGCGCGCGAGGAGATCTCGCGGTTCTCGCCAGCTTGCGGATCGATTGCCGGCCTCAACACCATGTTCATCATGCCTTTGCTGCACTTCGGCTCGGAAGAGCAGCGTCAAAGGTTCCTGCCGGTTTTGGCGAAGACGGGTACTGTAACCGCCATCGCGTTATCCGAGCCGCAAGCGGGATCTGACGTCAGTGCGATGACCACGCGCGCTGTGCGCGATGGCGATTCCTATGTCATCAACGGGCGCAAGCAATGGTGCAGTTACGGCTGTGTCGCCGACTACATCGTGCTGTTCGCGCGCACGCACGGCGAGCGGGGCGCCGACGGGATCAGTGCATTCATTCTCGAACCGAAGAAAATGAAAGGCATCACGTTCGGGCGTCATGAACGGAAGATGGGCTGGCGCGGAGCTCCGAATACGCCGATTTTCTTGGATAATGTGCGGGTGCCCATCGAGAATCTCGTGGGCGAAGACGGGCGTGGGTTCCGCTCGTCGATGCGCGCGCTCGACCTCAATCGTCCCACCATTGGCGCGCAATCGGTGGGACTTGCGCAGGGTGCGCTCGAGGCATCACTCGCCTACGCCAAGGAACGCCAGCAGTTCAACCGCAGCATCGCCGAGTTCCAGGGGATCCAATTTATGCTCGCCGATATGGCGATGCAGATCGCGGCGGCCCGGACACTGGTCTATGAATGTGCTCGCTGCGGCGACGAAGGCGACTTCGACCGCCTGCCTGTGTTGGCCAGCATGGCGAAATGCTTCGCAAGCGACATGGCCATGAAGGTGACGACGGATGCCGTGCAGGTTTTCGGCGGCTACGGTTACACCAAAGACTATCCGGTCGAGCGCATGATGCGCGACGCCAAGCTCGCGCAGATCTTCGAGGGTACGAACCAGATCCAACGGGTGGTGATCGCGCGACATCTTTTGTCGGGTGCCTTCACCGGAGTTTGACATCTAAAAACATAGCCATTCATTGGAGTTTCTGCATGTCCCCCTACGCCAAGTACCACGACTTAAAGATCGAAGTCGCCGAGAAGGTTGCAACCGTAACGCTGAACCGTCCGCAGGCACGCAATGCGATCAACCAACGCATGATCCGCGAACTGCGATCGATCTGGGACGACCTTGCCGACGACATGTCGGTCAACGTGGTGCTGCTGACGGGCGCTGGCGACTACTTCAGCGTCGGCGGCGACGTCAAGGCGATGAGCGAGAAACCCGGCGGCGACGTCCTGGAGGATGGCGAAGTCCATGATCCCATGATCAGCCGCCGTATCGTCAACCGTATGCTGGAACTCGACAAGCCCATCGTGTGCGCGATAAACGGCGACGTCATTGGATTGTCCTGCACGATTGCGCTGCTCTGTGACATCACTGTCATGTCGGCAGACGCGCGCATCGGCGATACCCACGTCAACAAAGTCGGTCTGGTGGCGGGCGATGGCGGGACCGTGATCTGGCCACTACTGGTCGGCATCTCGAAAGCCAAAGAATTTCTGATGCGCGGAACTTTGATGAAGGGCGCGGAAGCAGAGCGCATCGGCCTGGTCAATCACTGCGTGGCGAAGGCAGAGGTGCTGCCGATGGCGCGAAAAATTGCGGACGAACTCGCACAGGGGCCCTCGTGGGCGATCCGTTGGACAAAGTTATCGATAAATCAAATTTTAAAGGGCCGTGTAAACCTGATGCTGGAAGCGTCGATGGCGCTGGAGCAAGTCACGTTCGAGACCGCCGATCACAAGGAAGCCACCACGGCGTTCAAGGAAAAGCGCAAACCGAAGTTCACGGGCAACTGATTTTGGGTCGATCACCCGACTTCGACCTAACGCGGCAGTCCCAGACCGCGTTGGGCGATCAGGCTGCGTTGTATTTCGTTGGTGCCGATGCTGATCACCCACATCAGGGAATGACGCAGGTTCTGTTCGTAACGCCCATTGCGCATGGCGCCCGGCGTGCCCTGCGAGAGCGCGGCGTCCAGCCCGAAAATGTCGAGTGCTGCCTCGCCAAAGCGCTCCATCAACTCACCTGAAAACACCTTGCTTATTGCGCCCATCTCAGGCGGCGTGGTTCCGTTCGTCGCCAATTCGGCGCAGTGGATCATCAGTTGTCGACCGACTTCGATGTCAGCTGCAAGTGTGCCGACGCGATCACGCACCAACGCGTCGTTGTGCAAACCAGCGGCATCGCGAATGTCGGCGCAGAGCAGATTGAACGCGTGCGCAACCTTCAGCGCGATGCCGCCGCCGACGACGCCGCGCTCGTTGGCCAACGCATCGGTCAACACTTTCCACCCACCGTCGAGCGGACCAAGCAGCGCGTCGAGAGGGAGGCGCACGTCGTCATAAAAGATATTGGCGAAGCTGCCGTCATACATGGTTTTGGACGGATGGACGGTGATGCCGGGTGTGTCCATCGGCACGATGAACATACTGATTCCTTTGTGCGGCGGCGTTGCGCAGCGATCGGTGCGTGCCGCAAGGAACATGTATTTTCCCCAGTAGGTCGTTGTCCAGATCTTTTGGCCGTTGATCACCCAGGTGTCACCCTCGCGCACGGCGGTGGTGCGCAGCGCTGCTAAATCAGAGCCCGCATCGGGCTCGCTATAGCCCATGCCGTGCATGGCCTCGCCACTCAGAATCTCGGGCAGATATCGAGCTTTCTGCACGTCGCTGCCGAACATCATCAAGGCATTGGCTTGCACGCCGGCGCCGATGCGTGGCGCCTCAGCGCGCTCCATGACTTCGATGAAGGCGAGTTGTTCGAGGGGCGTACGGGCCTGGCCACCGAACGCGCGGGGCCACCCGAGGCCGAGCCAACCTGTGCGGCCGAGATCACGCGCGAAGGCCGGATCGAACTCGCGCTTGGAAAATGACAGCCCATCGAAGGCGGCTTTGCGTCTGCCGCTCCAGTTTTCTTGCAGCCAGTCACGCACCTCGCGCCGGAAGGCATTGCCTGCATCGCCAAGATCGTATTCAGGTAATGTCTGGTCGCAATCCAGCATATGGGCTGCAAGCTCGGCCCGTGCCGCAGCAGCGCCGCCGAAAGCGATGCAATCGAGATGCACGCGCTTAAAATGGCGGGGCGCTTCGTGGTCGTCGGCGTAGCCAATCGCGCCAAAGGCGTGTTGCGTTTCGAGTGACACCTGTCGCAACGCGGTGCCGGCAAATGCGGCCGCAGCCGAAGAAAAATAGCGCCAGTCGTTGGCACGCGCATCAAAGCTCGCTGCCGCGTGGTGGAGCGTCAGGCGGACGCTTTCGAGGGCGATGTAGGCGTTGGCGAGTTTGTGCTGGATCGCTTGGAAACGCCCTATCGGCTGGCCAAATTGCCTGCGTTCTTTGGCGTAATCCACGGCCATTTCAAAGGCTCGGCGGGGTGCGCCGTGTGCGCGCGCAATGCGCATCAACCGTGCCGCATGCCGGAGATCGGCCATCAGCAATGGCTCAAGAGGGATGAACTCGGCTGGAGCTTTGTGCAATCTGATCTCGCTCAGTGCATCGCCACCGAGCGCGCGGGTTGGTGTGAGAAGTGCTGTGGGCGAGGTAAGATCGACGATGGCAATACCGTTCGGCTGGCGAGCGAGGAGATGCGTCGCGCACAGCGCGCTGTCGACGTAGCGCAGCGTGCCATCGACATGCTTGCCGCGGGCCGTCAGAGACGGCGGCGTCCGGCACGATCCGTCGCCCAGGTCGACGCACACGCGCGCCGTACCGGCGTGCAGCCCTCCGAGAAGACTCGCAAAGACGCTGTTTTCAGCGGCATTGGTGAATGCCAGATTGGCCAACGCCGCAGCCTCGAACGGTGCTGGACAGGCGGCACGGCCGAGTTCTTCCATCACAACGATGATTTCGCTTAGACCGCCCTCACTCGGATGCGAGCCCAACGTCGCGATTCCCTGCGTGACGAGTTCAGACCAGAGCGCGGCAGTTGCTTGCGGATTCTGCGCGCGTTCGACCGCCTGCGCCGAGGGCCAGGACTTCGCCAAGAGGTCGCGAAGCGAGCGTCGCAGCATGTCGCGTTCTTCGGCACCGGGCAGAGCGGCGGTGTTGACATTCGTCATGCGTGAGACTCTTGCGGCGCCAACGGTGCTGCGGGATTATTCGAGCCGAGATGATCGTGCCTGATGAAGGCTGCGGCACGCTCGCCAATCATCATGGCGGGCGCGCTGGTGTTTCCGCCGATAATATTGGGCATGATTGAGGCATCGGCAACGCGCAGGCCGTCGATGCCATGCACGCGCAAGCGGTCATCCACCACCGCCATGGCATCGTGTGCCGGGCCCATCTTGCAGGTGCCGACGGGATGATAAGTGGTGGCGACATTGGCGCGAATAAAGGTTTCGAGTTCAGCGTCCGTTTGCACCTTTAAGCCCGGACTGATTTCTTCGCCGCCATGTTTTGACAGAGTGGGCATGGCGATGATGCGGCGCGCTTCGCGCAGGCCGTAGATGAGTGCCTCGACGTCGGCACGATCCTCGAGAAATCGAGGAAACATCGCCGGACGCTGAGCGGGATCGGCGGATCTTAATTCCAGATGCCCGCGCGACGCAGGGCGCAGCACGGCGACGTGGATGACGAAACCGTGCCGGCGCGGCAATGTGCGTGGGTTGTCCTTCATGCCGACCATGAACGTCATCTGCAGATCCGGCCGCTCGAGGTCCGCGCGGCTGCGCAGAAAACCACCGGCTTCGGCCGCATTGGACGCCAACATGCCCGTGCGCGACAGCGCATAGCGCAACGGCGCCATCGCGACGCGCGGCGCCGTGCGCCAGGTCATGGCGTAGGACAGAGCGTCGGGATTGGTCATCGCAACCGATACCGTCGGATGGTCCTGCAGATTGGCGCCGACGCCAGGAAGGTCATGGACGACGGCGATATCGTGACGCTTCAGCGCTGCTGCAGGGCCAATACCAGACAGCAAAAGCAGCTGCGGCGAATTGATCGTGCCTGCGCTCAGTAAGACTTCCGTCGTGGCGGTGAGCTCCGATGTCTGACCGTTGTGCCGGATCACGATGCCAGTCGCCCGCTTACCGCGCAGCGTGATGCGTTCGACCAGGGCATCGGTGACTATTTCCAGATTTCCACGCGACGCGATGGAGTGCAGGAAGGCGCGCGAACTGCTGTGGCGGACGCCGTGGCGCTGGTTCAGATCGAAGATGCCGAATCCGTCCTGCTTCGCCCCATTAAAATCTTCGTTGCGGTCGTGCCCGGCCTCGGCGGCGGCGGCGACAAAAGCGTGCGCCAGCGGATTGCTTTCGGCGGGCCGTTGCACATCGAGTTCGCCGCCAGTGCCATGCCAGTCTGAGCGCGCCTGCATGTCGTCGATGCTGGCGTAATTCTCCTGCCGTTTGTAGGCCGGAAGCACGTCGTCGAAACTCCACCCGTTGTTGCCGAGTGCCGCCCAGCCGTCGTAGTCGCTGCGATGTCCGCGGATGTAGACGGTGCCGTTGACGGACGTGCAGCCGCCGACCAGTTTGCCGCGTGGACAGGGGATGTCCCGGCCATTGACTCCTGGTCCGCCGCTAAAAACGTGTTGCCAGTTGGTCCGCGCATGCGGCAGCAGAAAGATGTTGCCGACCGGCAGCGTGGTCTTAAGGTTAAGCGGGAATTGCTGGTCGGAAGGCCCGGCTTCGACCAGGGCAACGCGTACAGCGGGATCGGCGGACAGTCGGTTGGCAAGCACGCACCCGGCCGCGCCCGCGCCAATAATGATGTAGTCGAAATCCGTCCGCATCCGTTTTCTCGCAAGCCCTATTGCAGTTGATGCGACGTTGGTTCAGCGACCGCGAAACACTGGTTTGCGCCGTTCGGCCATGGCGGTAACGCCTTCTTGCGCGTCAGCAGTCGCCGCGATGCGCGCCAGCGTGAGTGCCTCGTCTTCGAGTTGCGATTCCATGTGTGCTGCGCCCGCGCGTGCGAACAACCTTTTGATTTCACCGTAAGCCAGCGTCGGACCCTGCGCAAACTGGGTGGCAATCGCCAGCGCTTCGTCTTGTAGCTTGTCGTCGGCGACGACCTTGTCGACGAGACCGGCCTGCTGTGCATCTTCCGCGCCCAGTACTTCCGCCAGCAGAACGAAGCGACGCGCGCGCGCCGGTCCCATGCGCGCGGTCAACGTCACCGTCGAGCCAGAGTCGCAGCTGAAACCCAGTTGCGCGAAAGCCGAGCCAATACGGGTCGATTGACCAGCGACGACGATGTCACAGCCGGCGAGCAGTGCCGCGCCGCCGCCCATGGCGAAACCCTGCACCGCCGTCACGATCGGCACCGGCAGTTTCCAGGCGCGCTGCAATCCCATGTGCAGATCGGCCGTCCAACGGCGCACCAGCGGACCAAGATCGTCTTTCTCTGGATAAAACTTCTTGATGTCGCCGCCGACGCTGAAGTTGGCACCCTCCGCGCGCAATAACACTGCGCGAAGATGCTTGTGGTCCCAGAGTTCGCCGAACACCCGCTTGAAGTCGCGCGTGAAGTCTTCGTCGAACGGGTTGCCGCGAGCAGGCTGGGCCAGGGTGACAATGGCCAGCCCGTCCTGCACGTCGTGACGAATGGCGGGTGCTGTGCTCATGGACGGTTGTCTTTCGGTTGGCGGGGACGCTGGATCCACCAGTTACAAGTGTAGACTGCACGGCGAACTATAGTACACTACCGAACGACATGCATGCGCGCAAATCCGTGAAAGGTCGGACCAATTATGCTGACACCCCAAGACGATCTCATCGGACACCAGTTGCCGACCACGTTCGATCAGTTAGACAACAGCGATCCCGCCTGGATGGAGCGGCTCTGGTACACCGGACATCCGATGCCCGGTGGGGAGGTGATTTTCGACATCGGTCTTGGCTATCACCCCAATCGCAATGTCATGGATGCCTTTGCCGGCGTGGCGATTGCAGGCCGCCAATGGAATTTCCGCGCGTCGCGCCGCTTGCGCCCGGATCCGCTAACGACATCAGTGGGTCCGCTGTCGATCGTGGTGATCGAGGGGTTGCGGCGGCACCGGTTGGTGTTGGGGGAGAACGCTTCCGGTATCCGCTTCGAGATCGAATTTCACGCAACGATGAACGCGCATGAGGAGAAGGCGCATCTGCGGCGGCGCGACGGCCGGGTGACTGAGAACATGGCGCGCGGCCAGCAACTCGGCCGCTACACCGGGTGGATCGAATTCGCCGGCCGGCGCATGGTCGTCGACAATTGGCTCGGCCAACGCGATCACTCCTGGGGCGTCCGTGCCGAGATGCGAACCGACGAAACGAGCCCGCCGCTGACGTTCTACCCGCCGTTCTTCTACTGCTGGACCACGGCGCAGTTCAAAAATCGCGGACTGCACGTGTTTTTCAAAGAGCGCGCGCCGGGCGAAAAGATCTATCTCTCCGGCGAGGAAGTCTTCGCGATCGGCGGTCGCGCCTCGTTGCGCTCGCAGCTGGTCGATGTCACGCACGCGTGCGAGTGGTTTGACGATCCCCTGGGGCAATCAATGAAGGCGGCGACGTTTCAGCTGAGTTTCGCGGATGGCACCACGCGACCGATTTCGATCCGCGTGCTGCCAGCGAAGTACTACCTGAAGGGTGGCCTCTATGGCGGCCTCGACGGCTGGTTCCATGGCGACGACAAGGGCAAATTGTTCGCCGCCCACGACCTCTGGGATTTGACCGAAGCGGCGACGCGGCGGCGCGTGCGCACGCTGGCCGATCAGGTCATCGAGGTGCGCGATGGTGACGACATAGGCTACGGCATCATCGAGTACGGTGTCGGCAAAGGTTTTGCGCAATACGAAAGCGTACAGGAACATCCGCCGATCTGACGCACGTGCCGTTACGCTTCCTGCCCGCTGGACATTTCGGCAAACAGCGGGCGTGGCGCATTTTTGAGTTCGATATCGACCTCTGCGCGCATGGCTAAGAGGAGGTGGCGCTCAATCGATATCGCTGTTTCTGGCGGCATGTCGACGCGTGAATCGTCGAACCATGCGAGCCATGCGCCGATCGTGCGATTGCCATCGTCGCGGAGGGTCAGCAGTTCGCCAATCGATGACAACGCCGAGGGTGCGCCACCCGTTGGCGCTGCGAGTACTGGAGTCGTCGTCAGCTCTGCGGTGAGGTCGGCGAGCGCGTCCAACGCTTTGCGTTGCGCGGATATCTGCTGCAGCAGAAAGCCAGCCGACCAATCGGCACGGACTTTGAAAGTGTTGAGCAGGTTGATCACGCCGAACACCTGACCGCGTGCGAACTCGTCGTCGAGACGGCTCAAAACTTCCTGCCGCAGGGTCGTGCACATGCCGTCGATGAGACGCGGAAACGAATTGTTCATGGCGTGCTCTCGATAGTTTTTGCCATCTGGCGCAGGCACGTGGCGATCTGGCTGCCCATGGCGGGCATGCGCATATCGTTGAAGCGTCCCTCCTCGAAGCAGCTCGCGGCGGCCATGTGGGTCGCGGCCAGTTTCAAGAGGGAAAACGCCTGATAGTAGCGCACTGACGTCATCGACACCTCAAACCCGACTTTCTCGCTGTAGCGTTCGTAGAACCAGTCGGGTTCGGCCAAGCGGCTGATCAGTTTGGAGCCACCCATGTACATCGGCAGGCTGGCCCAACCGAGATCTTCGTGCGGGTCACCAAGGTGCACGAGTTCCCAATCGAGAATAGCGGTGATGTGACCGTCGACTTCGAGGAAGTTGCCGGTGCGGTAGTCACCATGCACGATGGCGACGTGTGGCGCGACCGGCGCGTGCGCCTTCAGCCAGCGAATACCCCAGTCGGCCAGTGGATAGGGCCGCATGGCCCAGCGGGACATGCGATTTTCCCAATCTTCGACCGATAGGCGCGCGGCGTTTTCTGGTGTCATACCGGGCGCGAGTGAAGCGATGGGTTTTGTTTGCCACGGCACCCGGTGCAAGTTCGCGAGGGCATCGATGAACTGTTCGGCGATACCGCGCCGAAAGTTTTCATCAAGCGGCGGCGAGCCTGGCGGAACCCATGCCACCATCGGCGCACCGGCTTTTTTCTCACAAAACAGAAACGGTGCGCCGAAAATGCTCGTGTCATCGCTGTGCCAGAACGCACGGGGCACGGGTACGCCGCTGCCTTCGAGTGATCGCATCGCCAGCGCTTCCGGCATGGAACTGTACGGCGCGAACAGTCCGTAGTCGGGCCCCAGACGGAGGATAAGATCGCATCTGCCTGCGTCGCCAGGTAGCCCGGCGACGGGCACGAGATAGGTCAGCCACGAAAATCCGGCAGGGAAGCGCTTGATCGCACCGATTTCAACCCGTCCGCCGGTTTGGCTGCTCAGGTAGGCGGCGATCTTGCGCGCCAGTAAAGCGTCGTCACTGACAAGGTTCATGCGCGTCAAGGCGTTCTCAATTTCTGCCGTCTGTGGGGCGATCGGTCAGCAGCTTGGGCAACACCGAACGATGAAATCCTTCGAACGGCTTGCTGTTCTGGTGCGGCGTCAAGGTCCAGGTTCCCCGCGCGTTCGGCGTGCCGCCATCGACACGGATGCAACTGCCGGTGATGTAGGCCGCCGCCGGCGACAGCAGATAGACGATGGCGCCGGCCACTTCCGCTTCGGTGCCGAACCGGCCGAGCGGTACAGTTTTTGGAAACTCTAGGATCTTCGCTTTGGCTTCCGCCGCGTAGGTGTCAAATCCGCTCGATGCGACGCCACCAGGTGCGACGGTGTTGACGCGCACACCGGCCGCGGCCCACTCGCAGGCGGCAGTTTCTGTCAGTGTCAGCATACCGCCGCGCGCTGCGGCTGAGTGCGCAAAATCAGGCCAACCGTTCCAGATGTCCGCGATGATGTTGACGATGGCGCCGCCGTTCTTTTCCATGGCCCTGTTGTAGGCCTCGCGCATGAAGATGAAGCCGCCGGTAAGGTTAGAGCGCACCACCGCCTCGAACCCCTTTGTCGAGATCGTTTTCATCGCCGTGCGATACTGCCCTCCGGCGTTGTTGACCAGGCCGTCGAGGCGTCCGTGCATCCCTAGCACGGCGTCGATGGTGGCGCCGACGCCAGCTTCGTCGCGAATATCGCAGGCGTGGGCGCTCGCGCTGCCGCCGTCCTCGGCGATTGCGGCCTTCACCGTTTTGAGTTTGTCGAGCGTACGTCCGACGAGAGCCACGTGCGCGCCGAGAGCCGCCAACTCATGCGCGGTGCAGCGACCGATGCCGCTGCCGCCACCTGTCACGATGACCACCTGCCCGGCAAACAAATCGGGACGAAATACGGATCTATAAGGCAAAGCGAAAAGCCTCCCTCATCAATACTGGACCGCCACGCGGCCGATCTTTTCACGTGCGATGATGAGCTTCATTATCTGCGCTGTCCCGTCGCCGATCTCGAGGCCCATCACGTCGCGCATACGCTGTTGGTGCGGCAGATCCTTGGACCAGCCGTAGTGGCCGAACGTCAGCAGACATTGATGGATCACGTCGAACGCCGCCTTCGGCCCCATCCATTTGCACATTGCCGCTTCCGACGTGTGGGGCAGGCCGGCATCGCGTAACGCCAGCGTATGATAGCACAACTGACGCACCGCAGCGATCTGCGACTGTCCCTCGGCAAGTGGGAAACTCACGCCCTGGAACTGTCCGATCGGCCGACCGAACGCTTCACGCTCTTTGGCGTAGGCCCAGGCTTCATCGAGGGACGCTTGCGCCGCCCCGATGCACTGCAGACCGATCAGTGCGCGGCTGTAGTCGAAGCCCTTCATCACCTGGCTGAAGCCCTTGCCTTCGTCGGCGAGGCGATGGCTCACTGGCACGCGCACATCGTCGAAGAACACCGATCCGCGACCGATAATGGCGCTACCGACATCGTCGAATCGGGTGCGGCTGATGCCGGGCGTGCCGTACGGAATGAAGAACGCGGACACGCCCTTGGCGCCCTCGTCCGGACGGCCGGTGCGCGCGAAGATAAGATAGGCGTCGGCGCGATCGGCAAACGTTATCGATGTTTTTTCGCCGTTGATGACGTAGGCATCGCCGTCACGGCGGGCGCGCAGTTGCAGGTTGGACGCGTCCGATCCGCCGCGCGGTTCGGTCAGGCAGATGGCAATGACGGCCTCGCCGCGCGTCATGCGCGGCACCCAGGTTTGTTTGATCTCATCGCTGGCATGGCGGAGCAGAATGGCCCCGTTGAGAGACGTGCCCACTGGCACGGCACTGATATTGAAATCACCGTAGGCCAGCTCTTCCGCGATGAGCCCTGTGGTGACCGCATCGACACCGAGACCGCCGAGGCTTTCCGGCAGATCGACGCCCATCAGGCCCAACCGACCCATTTCAGCCAGCAGGTCGCGATCGAGCACGCCGAGCTTCTCGCGCTTCTGATAATCGGGCAGCAGACGTTCGCGCGCAAAGCGGCGGGCGGTTTCCTGCAAAGCTCGTTGCTCGTCTGTCGGGATCATGACGACGTGTCTCGCTTTGTCTTGCGTTCGCGAAAAGCACGCGCGGCCTTCGAAAGTCCGCCCGTCGTGCGTGCCAGGATCTGCGTGCGGTTCTCCAGCTCCAGCGCTGTGTGTAGTCCCGGCGTTTCGATGCACGCCCATACGCCGCGCTTGGTCATCCAGACGCCAAACGGATCGTTGGCTGCGATCGAGCGTGCAATTTCCAGCGCGCGCGGCATCAGGGCAGGCTCGTCCAGCAGTTCCGAAATCAGCCCGATGCGATGCGCCTCCGCAGCCTCGACCATGCGACCGGTCAGCAGGATCTCAAAGGCGCACGACAGCCCGACCGCCCGTGGCAGCAACCATCCGGCCCCCATGTCGCAACCCGACAGGCCAATTTTCACGAATGCAGCGTTGAACTTTGCTGTGCTCGACGCGATGCGAATCTCTGACGCAAGCGCCAGACACAACCCCGCACCGTTGGCGGTGCCATTGACGGCGGCAATAACAGGTTGGCGCAGAGCGCGCAGACGCGTTATGAGGCCGGAGAAAGCCTCCTGCCTGAACATCCATGCTGGCGTTTCACCGACTTCCGCGCTGTCGGGCGCATCATCGGCAAGCCCAAGTTCGAAGCCGGCGCAGAACGCACGGCCTGCGCCGGTCAGGATCAGCACCCGGATGGCCCGGTCGGCGGCAACTTTGTCGAGCAACCGGCCAGTCTCGGCCACCGTGTCATCGGTCAATGCGTTCAGGTGGTGCGGCCGGTTGAAACGCAACACCGCAATGCCATGCTCGACACTTTCGAGTTCGACGCCGAGACTGACAGCAGGCATGGATGTCCTCGTAGTCCGATACGATCGATGGCATATGGTTAAGGTCGCGATCGCAGTTTACGATTTAATCGTACACTACGTTACGATTGGCGCGCTTGTCCAGTCGCTCGCCGATCGGGGGGCCGCCCACGACCATCGGCGAGCTTGCCACAGCATTGGCCGGGAGTGCCCGTTGGAACGCGTCGCCAGTCGCCTCAGGAGCTCCAGGGAGCCCGTTTACCAATCGCTTGTTGGGAGAGGTGCCGAGCGAGGCAAACGCCCGCCAGCGTTCAATTTTGTGGCTGGTGTCGCATTTACTCAGTCGCCGGACAATTTAACCATGAGCAGCCCCGAAATGCCACCGCAACTCCTCGCCTAAGGCTCCGATTGCTCGAGGTAAGCCAGCAAATTTTTCTTCATCGCCTCGAGCGTCGTCGCGGTCGTCTCCAGCTTGAAGTTGCTATGGCCCGACAAAATCTGCTGGTTGAACTGGTGGCTAATCTTGCGCAATTTGGTGATCAGTTGCTTGCCCTTCGGTTCCAGGAACACGCGATTGATGCGGCCGTCGCGTGCGTCGGTCTCGCGGCGCACAAAGCCGGATTTTTCCAGCCGACCGATCAAGCCGCCGACAGCGACTTTGCCCAAATCGAGTTCCTCGGCGAGCTCCGATTGCGTCATCCCGTCTTTGCGCGACAGGTAGGCGAGCACCCACCACTGCGAGCGCGTCACATTGAGCGGTTTCAGGCAACGGTCAAAAGCGCTGCGCCGCAGCCGCGAGACGTCGTGAATCAAGAAGCCGAGGCGCAGTTCCCAATCGACGTCTAAAGCAAGTGCGGGTACATCGTTTGCCATGGTGACTTTCTTGCAGGCGCGACAATCGGCATATCAACGCGTCTATCGCAGGTGGCGCGCGTCGTAAAGCGTGACACCAGCGCGCGCCACACTCAATGGTTCGGCTGCATTTTTGTTGCGCCGAATAAAATCGGCGATGACCACATACGGCGTCTTGCAAAATCATGCGCTAGTGTATCATAATTGACTGCAGACGCTTCACTCCTATCCGGACGCTTGGTATCGGCATGCAATGCCAGAGCGCGGTGTTCCGAATGAGTTGTGAGCACGTTTTTGCGATCGAGGGAGCAGCACCGATGCGGGGTTTGAAGGGCAAGGCAGCCATCGTGACTGGGGCAGGCAGTGGCATCGGTCGCGCGATCACGACACGCCTAGGCAGCGAGGGTGTCGTCGTCGGAGTGTTCGACATCAATCCCTCCGCAGGCGCTGAAGTCGCTGCAATGGTCGAAGCGGCAGGCGGCAGAGCGTTCGCGGTCACGTGTGACATCACCGACTACACGCGTGTCACCGCAGCTGTTGCCGAGTTTGAACGCGCCGCCGATCGCCCGACCGATGTGCTCGTCAACAATGCCGGCTGGGATACACCCATGCCGTTCCTGAAGACCGACGAAGCCTTCTGGAAGAAGGTGACGGCGATCAACTGGTTCGGCCCGCTGCACATGACGCACGCTGTCGTGCAAGGCATGGTCGCGCGCAGATTTGGCCGCGTCATCAATATAGCATCGGATGCCGGGCGCGTCGGCTCGACTGGCGAAGTCGTTTATTCCGGCTGCAAAGGTGCAACGATCGCGTTTGCCAAAGCGCTGGCGCGCGAGGTGGCGCGCAGCAACGTCACCATCAACACGATCTGTCCGGGGCCGACCGATACGCCGGCCATGGCAGCCTTCGTCGGCACCGGCGATCAGGGCCAGAAGATCCGCGATGCGATGGTGCGTGGCGTGCCACTCGGGCGCATCGGCCAACCCGACGATTATCCCGGTCTCGTCGCCTTTCTCGCCAGCGATGACGCCGCCTTCATGACCGGCCAGACGATCAGCGTCTCTGGCGGCCTCACCATGCACGGCTAAGGATCGCCCCATGACGTCAACAAAAACCTACTCAGATATCCTCTACGACGTGCGCGATGGCGTGGTGCGTATCACCATCAATCGTCCGGAGGTCTACAACGCGTTCCGCAACCAGACCTTGGAAGAGATGATCGACGCCTTGCGCCGCGCCGACGAAGAGAAGTCGGCCAACGTGATGGTTCTCGCAGGCGCGGGTGACAAGGCGTTCTGCACGGGCGGCGATCAGAAAGTACACCTGAGTGAGGACGGTCTCTATGGCCCGCGCGGCACGGTCGGCATGCCGATCGAGGAAATGCATTCGGCACTGCGCGATCTTAGGAAGGTGTCGATCGCCAAGGTGCAAGGCTTCGCCATCGGCGGCGGCAATGTCTTCGCGACCATCTGCGACATGACAATCGCTAGCGAAAAGGCGGTGTTTGGTCAGGTCGGACCGAAGGTCGGTTCCGTCGATCCCGGCTGGGGCACCGCGTATCTCGCCCATGTCGTTGGCGAGAAGAAGGCGCGCGAGATGTGGTTCACCTGCAAGCGCTACAGCGCGGTGGAGGCTGCCGCCATGGGGCTCGTCAACAAGGTCGTTCCGCACGACCAGCTCGACGCCGAGGTCGAGCAGTGGTGCCGCGACATCAACGAACTGAGCCCGACGGCGCTGACCATCGCCAAGCGCTCGTTCAATGCCGACACCGAACATATTCGCGGCATCGGCTATCTCGGTGTGCAGACCGTCAAGCACTTCTACCAGTCTGACGAATCGAAAGAAGGCGTGCGCGCCTTCAATGAGCGCCGCAAGCCGGACTTCAAGAAGCATCTCACCTAAGTCTCTGGAGTGTCCGCCTTGGACGCATTGATCTCGACGACGCTGGGCGAGGCTGGCATTCTGACTGCTGTCATCGACATGCCCGGCCGAACCATGAACGTGTTCTCGGCCGAGCTGATCGATGCGCTCGACGTGCTTTTAGATCGCGTTGAAACAGATGCGGCAGTATCCGCTGTCGTCTTGACGTCGGGCAAGTCGAGCTTCCTGGCTGGCGCAGATTTGACGATGGTGCGCGGCTTCACCGAACGAGCGAAAGTCGCGTCTCACGACGAAATGTTTCAACTCTGCGGACGGCTTGGTCGTCAATTTGTGCGTCTGGAAGCCTCGGCAAAGCCTTGGGTTGCCGCCGTCAACGGTATTGCGCTTGGTGGCGGATTGGAACTGGCGTTGGCCTGCCGCGAACGCCTCGTTGTCGACGATCCGCGTATCCAACTGGGGACGCCCGAAGTGCGGTGGGGGCTGCTACCGGGGGCTGGCGGCACGCAACGCCTGCCGCGTTTGGCCGGCTTCGAACCAGCGCTCGATATTCTTCTCACGGGCCGTTCGATCAGTGCGCATACCGCTGTAGAGCTTGGCATCTTCGCCCACGCGGTTCCTGCTGCGAAGTTGCTCGACGATGCCACCGCGCTTGCCCGCAGTTTGATCGGCCAGCCGCTGCAGTTCAAGCGAAAATTCAATCACCTGGCACAAACCGATGTACCGTCGTTCGACCCAGCAACCGCACGCGCCATCGCGACCCGCCACAACATCGGCGATGACGATTTCGAACGTTATCCGGCCTACAGCGCCATCATCGTTAGCGTCCTCAAGGGCGCGCGACTGCCGTTGGCTCAAGCCAACGGGGTCGAGATGACCCAGTTTCTGCAGCTGATGTTCAATCCTGTCGCTGGTCGTAGGGTGCGCACGCTTTTCCTTGAGCGCCTGCGCGCCGAAAAGGAATTAGCAGCATCGGATCGATTTCATATTATGCGCGTGGCGGTCGGGCCGATAAGCGCAGCGCGGCAAAACTGGGCTGATGCCCTCGCGAAAACGAAACTGAAGGCCACGCTCGATTCAGCATTGCCTGAAGACACGTTGCAGCTGTTCGGATCAGGCAGGAACGCAGTGAAAATCGCATTGCATTCCTTGACGGACGCCGACACGAATACCTCCCCACTCGCGCCCAACACGACGACGCAGGCGGTGCTATCGCCGGCTTGGTCCGGTGGTCCGCTGCTGTGGCTGTGGGGCGAGCCGCACTCCGTCATCAAAAAATTCGACGCGCAGACGCGAGAGGTTTGGATCACGTTGCAACCAGAACTTCGGCAGGCCTGCACATGAAGCCGACACTTGATTCCACACTTGAGGCAGCGCCGCCTCCGGGGTTCCAACCGGTCCAGACCGGCGGCACTTTCGCGACCAGTAACGGGCCCCTCTACGCCCGGTGGCACGAACATCACTTTGAACTCGGTTTCCGGGTCGCCGAACGCCACACCAATCCCGGCCTGAACTGCCACGGCGGCATGCTGAGCACGCTCGCCGACATCGTCCTCTCGAGCGCGGCCCATTATCAGACCGACATGCCCAGGCAATTCCTGCCAACGATCAGTCTGCAAGTTGACTTCATGGCTATCGCGCGCCTCGGCAGTTGGGTGCACGGCCGCGCCGACATCCTCAAAGTCACGCGCAATCTCATTTTCTCGCAGGGCTCCCTGTTCGCCGACGGCGAGATCGTGCTGCGGGCCAGCGGCCTATTCCGGCGTGGTCCACTCGTGCCGGATAGCGACAGCGACCATGAACTGACATTGCCCGGCATGCCGCAGCGCCAACGGCAGGGGCAGTAAGGCTTTCGCAACACACCAGCTTGCATTTGTAGTACACATGCGTACCATATATCGGAACAACGTGGGTCAGGGTAATCGTCATGGCAGGCCGTTGGTTTGAAGAGTTCAAGGTCGGGCAAGTGTTCGAGCACGAAATCCGTCGTACGGTGACGGAATCCGACAATGTCACGTTCACGACCGCCACGATGAATCCGGCCGCCATTCACCTCGACGCCGACTATTGCAAAACCACCGAATTCGGCCGCCCCCTCGTCAACTCGATCTTCACACTTGGTTTGGTAATCGGCCTGTCAGTGCAGGACACCACACTCGGCACCACGGTTGCCAATCTCGGCATGTCCGACACGCGGTTTCCAGTACCCGTTTTTGCAGGCGACACCATCAGATCGCGCACCACGGTCAAGGAAACCCGAGAAAGCAAATCCCGTCCCAACGCCGGCGTCGTAACCTTTCTGCACCAAGGCTTCAACCAGCGTGGCGAAGAAGTGTGTACCTGCACGCGTCAGGCACTGATGCTGAGGAAGCCAACATGACCAGCATTGTCACAGAACAACGATTGCGCTCGATGCTGTTTGTTCCAGCCGATAACGAGCGCAAGCTCGCCAAGGCTGTGTCGAACCCCGCCGACGCACTGATCCTCGACCTCGAAGACTCCGTCGTCGAGGCGCGCAAGGTCGGCGCGCGCCGCTCCGCCGCTGATTTCATTGCTGCACACGCCAGCAAGATTGGCGCGCAGCTGTTCGTGCGCATCAACGCGTTGACGACGCCGCTGGCGATGGGCGATCTCGCCGCCGTCGTCGTCCCTGGCCTCGCTGGCATCATGCTGCCGAAGGCCAACTCCGCCGCCGACATCGTGCGGCTCGGCCATTGCCTCGATGCGCTCGAAGCACGTGCCGGTATGCAGATTGGTGCGGTTTGCATCGTGCCTGTTGCAACCGAAACTGCCGCAGCGATGCTCAACATGCAGAGCTACGCAGGCCCGGTGCCGCGCCTCGCTGGGATCACCTGGGGTGCTGAGGATCTCTCTGCTGCTATTGGCGCGCTCTCCAATCGTGACGACGATGGCGCGTTGTCGCCGCTGTACGCGCTGGCGAATGCGTTGTGCCTGTGTGCCGCGACTGCCGCCGGCGTCCCCCCCATCGATACGCTGTACGTCGATTT
Source organism: Hyphomicrobiaceae bacterium (assembly GCA_025351355.1). GTDB lineage: Bacteria > Pseudomonadota > Alphaproteobacteria > Rhizobiales > Hyphomicrobiaceae > JABFRJ01. Next base: position 14,102 of record JANXWC010000073.1, on the reverse strand, counting down.
CAAGGATGAAGCCGGCCTCGCCGCCGCCTGCCGGACCTCGCGACGGCGCGGCTTCCGCGGCCGTGTCGCCATCCATCCCGATCAATCCGCAATCATCAATGCTGCCTATGCCCCGACTTCAGAGGAGCTGGCTCACGCGCAACGCATCGTCGCTGCTTTCGCAGCCAGTCCGGACGCTGGTACGCTCAGCATCGACGGTGCGATGATTGACCGGCCGCACCTAATCCAGGCACGGCTCACGCTCGCGCAGAGCAACAACTGAGAGAGAACGATGGATTTTTCGATCAGCGAGGACCACCGATTGATCCGCGAAGGCGTCGCCAGCGTCGTGCGCACGTTCGGCGACGACTACTGGTATGATCGCGATGAAGACGGCGTGTTTCCGCATGCCTTCCACCGTGCCATGGCCGACGCCGGCTGGCTGGGTATCACCATGCCGCAAGAGTACGGCGGGGCTGGCCTCGGTGTCGCAGAAGCCGCCATCATGATGCACGAAGTCGCCAGCCATGGTGGCGGCATGGCTGCGGCTTCCAGCGTACACATCAACTTGTTCGGCCCGCATCCCATCGTCGTCGTTGGCACGCCAGACCAGAAGAAGCGTTGGCTACCGCCGTTGATTGCGGGCAAGGAGCAATGTTGCTTTGGCTTCACCGAACCCGATGCCGGGCTCAATACGACAGCCATCAAGACATTCGCGCAGAAGGTGCCCGGCGGTTATCTCGTACATGGCCAGAAGGTGTGGACGTCGACCGCGCAGGTTGCCAACAAAATTATGCTGCTGACGCGCACCACCAAGCTTGAAGACTGCAAGCGCCCCACCGACGGCATCACCATTTTCTACACCGATCTCGATCGGTCCAAAATCGAAGTGCGCCGCATTCCGAAGATGGGACGCAAAGCAGTCGATTCCAATGCCATCTTCATCGATGGCCTGTTCATTCCGGAGAGCGACCGCATCGGCGAAGAGGGCAAGGGCTTTTCCTACATCCTGCACAGTCTCAATCCCGAGCGCGTGCTCGTCGCCGCCGAGGCGATCGGGATGGGTCAGGATGCCTTGCGCCGCGCCACCAAATACGCGCGTGAACGCATCGTCTTTGGCCGTCCCATTGGCCAGAATCAGGGCATCCAGCATCCGCTAGCGGAGTGTTGGATGGGGCTCGAAGCGGCGTGGGCGATGACGATGAAAGGCGCTTGGCTCTACGACCAGCATCAGCCTTGCGGCGCCGAAGCCAACACCGCCAAGTTTCTCGGCGCGCGCGCAGGCTTCGCGGCCTGCCAGCAAGCCGTTCTGACGCACGGCGGTTTCGGTTACGCCAAGGAATATCACGTCGAGCGCCTTATGCGCGAAGTGATGATCACCCGTATCGCGCCCGTGACCGAGCAGCTGATCCTCTCGTTCGTCGCCGAGAAAGTGCTAGATCTGCCCAAATCTTACTGACGCAAGTCTCCTTACCGCACGTCATGCTGAGTTCGCAAAGGAAACCGGGTGTTCAAACGCGAGTTGTTCAACGCCGATCACGAGGCCTTCCGGCGCACCGTACAGCGGTTTATCGAAAGTGAAATTGCGCCGCACCACGCTGAGTGGGAGGAGACCGGCGTCGTTCCCCGTTCGTTGTGGACCAAAGCCGGCGCCGCAGGTCTGCTCTGTTGCACCGTTCCCGAGCAGTACGGCGGTGTCGGCGCCGACTATCTGTTCGACGTCGTGGTGTTCGAGGAGATGGCGCGATCCGGTTTCAGCGGTCCCGGCTTCATGATCCACTGCGATCTGGTCGCCACCTACATTGCCAGTTTCGGCAGCGAAGCTCAGAAGCACCATTGGTTGCCCAAAATGGTTGCAGGCGAAGCGATCGGATCGCTCGGCATGACCGAGCCACACGCCGGTTCCGATCTCAAGGCGATCCGCACTAAGGCTGTACGCGATGGCAACACCTTCGTCATATCGGGGCAAAAGGTTTTTATTTCGAACGGACAACTTTGCGACGTCATCGTGCTGGCCACCAAGACCGACAGCACCGCCGGCGCCAAGGGCGTGACACTGTTCCTTGTCGATACGCACCTGCCCGGTTTCCGACGCGGCAAGAACCTGCGCAAACTCGGTATGAAGGCACAAGATACCTCCGAACTGTTTTTCGATGAATTGCGGGTGCCTGCGTCGGCGATGCTCGGCGAAGAGGGGCGCGGATTCGAATTGATGATGACCAAGCTTGCGCAGGAACGGCTCGCGCAAGCCATACGCTCCGCCACCGTCGCCGAAACCGTCATCGACTACACCGTCGAATACACCGCCGAGCGCAAGGCGTTTGGTCAAACCATCGCCGACTTCCAGAACACGCAATTCAAACTCGCTGAACTGCACACCGAAGCCGTCATCGGCCGTCAGTTTACCGATCTGTGCATTGCCAAGTTCATGAACGGCGAACTCGATGCGATTGATGCGGCGATGGCCAAGATGTGGCTGAGCAATCTGCATTGCAAAGTGGTCGACGAATGCCTGCAATTGTTCGGTGGCTGGGGCTACATGTGGGAATTTCCGATCGCCCGCGCCTATGCCGACGCGCGCGTGGTCAAGATCGCCGGCGGCTCGATCGAAGTCATGAAACACATCATCGGCCGCGACATGTTTGCCAAGCGACGGGCCTCCAATCCGACTGATTCGCCCGCCAAACCGACACGGAGATCGCTGTGACTGCTTCGACATTCCGCGCCGACGTGTTGGCGGGCAAGCGCATTCTGATCACCGGTGGCGGCACCGGCCTCGGCAAGGAACTCGCGCGTCACTTCGTGGCGCATGGTGCTGCCGTGCACATTTGCGGCCGTCGCGAAGCTGTGTTGCAGGCGGCGGTGGCAGAGCTGGGTGGCGCGGCACAACATGGCGGCAGCATCGTTTCTCACATTTGCGACGTGCGGGACGCCGCGCAGATCGAAGCGATGGTCGATACGATCTGGAAAAGCGGACCGCTCACCGGCTTGGTCAACAACGCGGCGGCCAATTTCATCTCACCATCGGTGGAGATCAGTCCGCGCGGGTTTGAAGCCGTGCGTTCGACGGTTATGGACGGCGCCCTGTTTGCGACGCTCGCCTGCGGTCGGCGCTGGCTGGCTGAAGGATTGCCCGGTTCTGTCGTCAGCATGCTGGTGACGTGGGTGTGGACCGGCTCGGCCTACGTGCTGCCCTCGACCATGGCAAAAACCGCCGTGCACGCCATGACGATGTCGCTCGCCGTTGAATGGGGCAGCCGCAACATTCGCGTCAACGCCGTTGCACCCGGACCATTTCCGACCGAGAGCGCGTGGGAAAAGCTGGCACCCATCCCGAAAGCCAATGTCGGCGCGGCGTCCGCCGACGAAGTGCCCATGCAGCGGTTCGGACGAATGCCGGAACTGTGTAATCTGCTGACGTTTCTGCAGGCGGACGGATGCGATTATCTGACTGGCCAAACGATCGCTATCGACGGTGGTCACCATCTCGCCGCTCCCAGTACATTTGCAGCACTCGGCAAACTGACGCCAGATGACTGGCTGGAAGCCAAAACGCTGGTGCGTGGGCGCGCCGAAAAAGAAAAGACCGAGCGCAGTAAGGGGTAGGTGCATGACGACCGGCGGGGAAATGTTCCGGGATCTACGCGTGTGTGCTGACATCGCGCCGCAGCGACGGGCCATCGTGTGCGCAGACCAACAGCTCACCTACGGACAGCTCGAAGCGGAGGCAAACCGCACCTCCGAACTTTTCCGGCGCATGGGCCTCGTGCGCGGCGATCACATCGCGACGTTGATCGGCAATCGTCCCGAGATGCTGGTGTTGGCTTGGGCCGCGTGGCGCACCGGCCTCTACTTGACGCCGATGGCGACTTCCCTGACGGCCACGGAACTTGCCTATCTCGCCGCGGATTGCACCGCAAAGGTCGTCATCGCCGATGCGGCCCTGGCCACGGTCGCATCGACGCTCGGCACCACGTTGAATGGCGACGTAACATTGCTGTCCATGGGTGGTGAAATCGCCGGCTTTATTGCCATGGAGTCATTGCTGGCATCCCTTTCGCCGCTGCCGCATGCAGACGAGCCACCCGGCGCGCTGATGATGTACACATCAGGCACAACGGGCAAACCTAAGGGCGTTTACCGCCCACTGTTGCCTGCCGACTGGCGCGGCACACCGCCCTTTGCCGCCGACTTGATCACGCTGTTCGACGTCGGCGGTGCGAACGTGCGCTATCTGCAGACCGCGCCGCTCTATCATGCAGCGTCCCTGCGTTTCGCACTCGCCGTTACCGCCGGTGGTGGCACCGCGTTCGTGATGACTCGTTTCGACGCTCACGCCGCGCTGTCGCTAATCGAACGCGAAGCCATCACCCACAGCCAATGGGTGCCCGCCATGTTCCAGCGTCTGCTGTCGCTGCCTGATGAGCGCCGCCGCTTGTTCAAGGCACCCGCACACGGCGTGGCCATCCACGGTGCGGCGCCGTGTCCGCCCGCCGTCAAGAAAGCGATGATCGACTGGTGGGGACCAATCCTGCTCGAATACTATTCCGGCAGCGAGGGCATCGGCCTGACACTGATCAATTCGGTCGAGGCATTGCAACGCCCTGGCTCCGTCGGGCGCGCGCGCAAAGGCACGCTGCACATTGCTGGCGATGGCGGACTCGCATTGGCCGCGCACCATACGGGCCTGGTCTGCTTCTCCGGCATCGCGCCTTTCTCTTATTTCAACGCGCCGGATAAAACTGCAGCGCGTACCCTTCCGCAAGGCTGGCAAACCTTCGGTGACATCGGTTATATCGATGATGAGGGTTATCTTTACCTGACCGATCGCTCCGACGACGTGATTATCTCAGGCGGCGTGAACATCTATCCGCAGGAAATCGAATCCGCCATTCGCGACGTTGCTGGCGTCTGGGACTGCGCCGTCGTTGGCGCCCCGGATGAACGCTTCGGCGAGCGCCCGGTCGCTTTCGTCGTGCCCGCGCGCGATGGCGGCAGGAACGCACCGAGCCTCCATGCAGCCGTGCAATTCCATTGCGAAGGCCATCTCGGTCGTTTTAAGCGCCCCGACGCCATTCACGTCATCGATAGTCTTCCACGTTCGCCGATGGGAAAATTATTGCGTCGTCAGTTGCGCGAGCGCGCGAACGATACGTCCGCCACCTCTGGAGGTCACTCATGACCGGTCGTCCGCCCGTCACGGATTGGGCCACAGATTTCGACTTCCTCGATCCGCAATGGGTCGACGATCCCTATCCGATCTGGGATGCGTTGCGTACCAAATGCCCGATCGCACACACCGATCGCTATCATGGCGTCTATCTGCCGACCAAGGCAGCCGATATACGCACGATCGCTTATGACACCGAGCACTTCTCGTCGCGTGTCGTCGCGGTGCGCGAGCAATTTCCGCCCGATCGCGGCGGCGGTCCTCCCATTACCTCAGATCCGCCGCGCCATCGTCCCGCGCGCATGGCGTTGCTGCCATCGTTCACGCGTGCGGCGGTTGCCAAGCTGGAGCCGATGACGCGCGCATATTGCCGCGAGCTCGTCGAAGCCTTCGCCGACAAGGGACGCTGCGACGCAGCCCTCGACTATGCTCAGCACATCCCGATCAAGGTGATCGCCCACATGCTCGGCATTCTCGACGCCGACGGCGAGAAATTCCGCAACTGGGTGCACATTGTCTTCCAGGCTTCCATTACCGACGAAAGCGCGATGCACGCAGCTCTTGCCGAGATGACCGAGTATTTCCGTGGGCATCTCCCGGCTCGCCGCGCGTGTCCAGGCGACGACCTGATGAGCGTGCTGCTCGCCAGCACATATCCGGACGGACAACTCTTCACCGAAAACCATGTACTCGGCAGCCTGCGCACTGTTCTACTGGCCGGCGGCGACACCACTTGGAGCGGCATCGGGGCCGCGATCTGGCACCTCGCCACGCACGACAATGACCGTCGCCGACTTGCAGGTAATCCAGCGTTGCTTGCACCGGCGATCGAGGAGTTCCTGCGTGCCTATGCGCCGGTGACGATGGCGCGTGAAATCGCCAAGGAAACAACCGTAAACGGTTGTGTCTTTAGCCGGGGACAGTTCGTGCTGATGGCCTATCCGTCTGCCAATCGTGATCCCGACATGTTCGCCGACGCCGATAAAGTCATCATCGACCGTCCGGACAACCGTCACGCCGCCTTCGGATTTGGTATTCACCGGTGTCTCGGCGAACATCTGGCGCGCATGAACATGCTCGTCGCCATCGAAGTACTCCTCAAGCGCATCCCGGAATTTCGTCTCGACGGTGCCGTCGTCTGGTCGGCAGGCACCGTCCGTGGCCCGCGAAGTCTACCGATCACTTTTTGACGATCTTGGCCACGCGCGAAAGTCCACGACGCAAAAAATTCCAAAAAGTGCAGTCAGATATGAGCAATCGACAAAATTAGTAAAGTAGTGCATCAATATTCTGATGGGCTTGTCCGCACTTCGGTGGGTACTTTATGAGTAATGAAATCGTGCCACAGCAGTTGGAAAAATATTAGCTACAAGGTTCAAGATGTCGCTTCGGGCTGAGGTCGAAGTTCCCGCTGTACTACAAGAGCCGACCCAAGGTTTGGCGCTCGCGGTCGAAGGCGTCGATCTTCGTTTCGGCGGCATTCGCGCTTTGCGGGGCGTATCTTTCTCGGCCGAGCCCGGCAAAATTACAGCCGTCATTGGTCCCAACGGTGCTGGCAAGACCAGCGTTTTCAACGCAATTTCTGGCTTCTATCGACCTGCGGCCGGTCGCATCACGCTTGGCGGCGAGGACATAACGTCGATGCCCATCCATGCGCGGGCGAAGCGCGGAATAGCGCGGACGTTTCAAAATATTGCACTCTTCCACGGTCTCTCGGTACTCGAGAATATCAAGCTGGGTGGCCACCACACGATGAGAGCGGGACTGCTTTCCGCGATGGTCTACAGCCGGTCGACACGCGACGAAGAGGTGGCGTTGCGAGCGGAAGTCGAGCGCAAGGTTATCGACTTTCTCGAGATCGACCACATCCGGCATTTGCCAGTGGGCGTACTGCCTTATGGAATGCAAAAGCGCGTTGAATTGGCGCGGGCGCTCGCTATGCAGCCACAGGTCTTGCTTCTTGATGAACCCGTCGCCGGTATGAACCGCGAAGAAACCGAGGATATGGCGCGCTTCATTCTCGATGTCCAAGAAGAGTGGGGCGTCACCGTCCTGCTCGTCGAACATGACATGGGCATGGTCATGGATATTTCAAGCAAAGTTGTGGTGCTGAACTTCGGCGAAGTCATCGCCAGCGGAACTCCCGACGTTGTCCGCCGCCATCCCGAAGTCATCCGCGCATATCTCGGCACGGAGGGCGCAGATCCCGCATGAGTGAATTTATCGAATACAGTTTGCTCGGGATCTTGTCCGGCGGCGTCACGGCGCTGATCGCCCTCAGCTTCGTGCTGATCTACAAAGGCACTGGCGTCGTCAACTTCGCAGTCGGCGAGGTGATGATGCTCGGCGCCTACTTTTACTATGCGGCCACCGTGATGTTTGGGTTGCCGCCGGTGGTCGCGCTGGCACTCGGACTGATCGGCATAGCCGTGCTGGCGGTCGCATTCGAACGCATCGTGCTGCGACCGCTGTCGGGACAGCCGCCCGTCGCCGTTCTGATGGCGACGATCGGCATGGCCAGCATCATTCATGGCGGCGTCGAGGCCGTGTGGGGTGGCGATACCTATTCGCCACCGCCCCTGCTTCCAAGAACGCCGCTCATCTTCAATGACATCCTCATCCCCGGCGCTGTCTTGGGCAACTTCGCGGTTGCGGCGGTGCTGATTGCGGGCTTCTTTGCGTTCTTCCGTTTCACCAGCGTCGGCATCGCCCTGCGCGCGACCGCCAGCGATCCAGTTACGGCCGCCACGCTAGGGATCGACATCAATTCGGCGTTGCGCCTGACTTGGGTGCTCTCGGCAGTGGTCGGAACCGTCGCCGGCGTGCTCATCGCGAGTTCCGCGGGGCTGTCACCCTTGCTGGCGGCGGCGGCCATGAGTGTGTTTGCGGCGATAATTCTGGGCGGTCTCGACAGTATCGTCGGCGCGATTGTCGCCAGTTTGTTGATCGGTTGGGTGGAAGCGCTCGCGGCCGGCTATCTCGGTGGCAAATCACGCGACATCGTCCCCTTCGTCGTCGTGTTGGTGATCCTGATATTCAGGCCTTACGGCATTTTCGGCTCGCGCACGATCGAGAGGCTGTGAGATGAGGACCGGGATCTGTCACGAGACTTTCGCATCCGAGGAGCGGCTGTGGCCGGTGGCCGCTACGCGGGTTTGGATGCTGATCCTGGCGATTTGTCTGTTCTCGCTGCCGTTGTGGGGCGGCGACTATGTGCTGGCGATGACCTGTATTGTCGGTATCCATATCGTCGCGACGCTCGGGCTGAATATCACGACGGGCAATACCGGTCTCATTTCGTTGAGCCACGGGGCATTCCTCGGTGTCGGCTGCTACACCGTCGCGTGGTTGGCCCATCGCGGCGTGCCATTCTATGTGGCGTTACCGGCAGCGGGACTGCTGACAGCGTTGATCGGTGTCGTCGTGGGGCTGCCCAGCCTGCGCGTCAAAGGCGTTTATTTGGCCATCGCAACGCTTGCCGCGCATTTTATTCTGACCTTCGTGTTCCGCGAGTGGGACGCGGTGACGGGTGGCGTGCCCGGCACGACGATCCCGCGCGCATCGATTGGGAATTTCACGTTCGTCGGCGACCGTCGCAATTTTTATCTGATCTATGGGTGTGCGTTCTTGCTGGCAATTGCCGCTCGCAATCTGGCTCGGACGTACATCGGGCGCGCGTTCGTTGCGGTGCGAGATCGCGACATCAGCGCAGAAATTCTCGGCGTCAACTTGCTGCAGACAAAACTGCAGGCCTTCGCAATCGGGGCATTCTACGCAGGTGTTGCCGGCGGACTACTCGGATATTTTTACGGCGCGATCACGCCTGAATATTTCGTCCTAACGCTTTCTGTCTTCTATCTGGCTGCGGTCATCGTCGGCGGGCTCGGGACGGTGCTGGGCAGCGTACTCGGCGCGGTCTTCATGACTTTCGTGCCTGAGGCACTGCGGCTTGCGGTCAATGCCAGTTCGCACTGGTTTCCAAGCGTTGCTGCACTTTTGCTGCCGATGGGGCAGGCGGTCTTCGGCCTGCTGATCATCGTGTTTCTTGTGTTCGAACCGCATGGGTTGGCAGCCATCTGGTCACGCGTCCGGCGTGTCATACATCTCTGGCCTTTCCGGACATAAGAACCACATTGAAGCCTCATAAAAAAAGCAAGGGAGAGAGACATGTCTAAGGAAACTTCGAAGTTCGATCGTCGTGCAGTTTTGCAGGGTATCGGCTCGACAGCGGTGACGGCTCCGTTCGTGATGCGATCGGCTTTGGCGCAAGGCGCCGGAGATATAGTGATCGGTGCATCGCAGCCGATCACCGGCGTCTTCTCTTTCGCGGGAGCGGCGATGAACAACGGCCTCGGCGACTTCGTACAATGGAAGAATGCCAACGGTGGCGTGGGTGGTCGCAAGCTGCGGTATGTTTCAGAGGACAGCGGCTTCAAGCTCGATCAGGGCGTGACCATTTTCAAGAAAATCATGGCCGCTGAGAAACCGAATTTCTTCTATGGCGACAGCACGCAGTGGGTGAAGGCTGTCGCGCAAGACGTCATTTCCTCCAACAGCGTCATGACGTCGTCGACATCACTCGCATCCGTTGTGGCCGACGCAACGGCGATGCCGCAGCACATCGTGCCCGGACCGACCTACCCGCGGCTGCACGAAATTCTGATGGAGCATATCGCCAAGTCGTCGGCGGGCGCTGCCACGAAACCAAAGATCGCCTACGTCTATTCGGACACCGAGTTCGGTAGCGACGGAATTCCCGCTGGCCGTGAGCGCGCCAAGAAACTCGGCCTGCAGATCGTCGAAGAAATTGTCACCAAGCAATCCGGCATCGACGTGACGCCCGAAGTTGCGAAACTGCGCCGCTCGAAGCCGGATATCGTGATCTTCCAGGGTTTCATTCTGGCACCGATGCCCGAGTTCGTGCGGCAGATGAAGGAAGCCGGACTGGAGCCTCAAATCATGGGCACCGCCTGGGGATTGAGCAAGCCAGCCTACGATGCGCTCGGTGCGCTTGGCGTCAAGCTGACCGGGATCAGCCAATACCGCTATGGACACGAAACCGATTCGCCGATGATCAATAACATGCGCGAATACCTGGCGAAGAACCGCCCGGAGATCAAAGAAATATCGATGTTTTATATCTCTGCGTGGCTCAGCGGCATGATGTTTGCGGAGGTCGCGGATCGTTGCATCAAGGCTGGAAAGCCACTCGAATTGCCGCACATGAAAGCCGCACTTGAAACCATGAAAGACTGGGATACCGGCGGGATCGTCGGCACAAAGGTCGATGCCAGCGGTCACCAGATTCCAGTGGGCCGCATGTACAGTTACGATGCGGTCAAGAAAACGATGGAACCAGCCAGCGATTGGATCAAGGTCTAGGCGCGGGAACGAGCGTGCGGCAACGGGGCGGTTGTCGTGCGCTTGTCCAGCGCAGGTGGTTCTCTTGTTTCAGGTGTCCGCATGAGCGTTGCCGCACTGGCTATCGAGAATATCGAGGTCATCTACAATCACAGCGTCCAAGCGTTGCGCGGTCTCTCGATCGAGGTTCCGGCGGGGCAGATCGTGGCCTTGCTCGGCTCGAACGGCGCCGGCAAAACAACAACGCTCAAGGCAGCATCTGGAATTCTGCCTTTCGAGATCGGGCGCGTGGCGGCCGGCAAAGTCCGCTTCTTTGGTGAGGATATCGCCAATCGCCCCGCATTCAAACTGGCGCGGGCCGGTATGGCCCATGTGCGTGAAGGGCGGCATGTGTTCGCCGATCTGACGATCGAAGAAAACCTGACCGCCGCCGCCAATGCGCTGGCGGGCCGTAAGCGCGGCCGCGTCGATACCGATCGTGTCTTCGAGTATTTTCCGCAACTGCGCGAGCGGCGAAAACAGGTTGCCGGCTACCTGTCCGGCGGCGAGCAGCAGATGCTGGCGATCGGGCGTGCGATCATCGGTGAGCCCCGCTTGATCCTGCTCGACGAGCCGTCTCTTGGCCTCGCGCCGCTGGTCGTGCAGGGGATCTTTTCGATTATCTGCCGCATCAATCGGGAACAAGGCGTGGCCATCCTGCTGGTCGAGCAGAATGCGCGGGTGGCGCTGGATGTCGCGCAGTACGCCTACATTCTCGAAAATGGCCGCATCGTCGTGAACGGGGCACCAGAAAAGCTGAGGGGCGATCCGGATGTGCAACGGTTTTATCTCGGTAGTGGTGATACCGGCGAAGGACACGCCAGCTTCCGCGATGTGAAGCATTACAAGCGACGTAAACGCTGGCTGTCGTGAAACGGCAACGACCAATCGAGTAACGAAGCTGACACCATGATAAGCATTTCTCCTCTCGCCGAATTGAAAGATCTGCCCCTCCCGCTGCAGCTTTTGCATTGGGCGAAGCAGCGGCCGAACGCCGTTGCGCTGCGGCAAAAAGAATTTGGCATCTGGCAACCGGTGACCTGGAAACAATATGCCGAGCAATCCCTCCATTTTGGGCTCGGCTTGCTTCAGCTGGGCTTGTTGCCGGGTGAACGCGTGGCGGTCCTCAGCGAGAATCGCCGCGAGTGGGCTTTCGCTGAACTCGGCACGGCTCTGGTGGGCGGCATCACGGCGGGCGTCTATCCGACATCGCCTGCGGCTGAAGTCGAATATCTGCTCGCCTTATCCGAAGCTCCGATCATCGTCTGCGAGGACCAGGAGCAAGTCGACAAGGTTTTGCAGATTCGTGAGCAGTTGCCTGCCCTCAAATACATCATCGTCATCGATCCGCGCGGGTTGCGTCGTTACGATCGGACTGCGTTGCTTGACTTCACGGATGTGGTCGAGCGCGGGCGGCGGTTCGCAGCACGCGATCCGCAGGCGGCGTCATCTGCGACAACAGCACCGTCGCTCGACGACATCGGACTGATGGTGTTCACGTCCGGCTCTACCGGGCGACCGAAGGCTGCGATGATGAGTTGGCGGGGCCTCGGCACGGCAGCGCGCGGATTGAACTCGATGCTGAATTGCGACCGCCGTGATCAACTGGTGTCGTACTTGCCGCTGTGCCACGTGGCGGAGCAGATGTTCTCGGTGCACATTCCGCTCGCCAGCGGCGCGGTGGTGAACTTTGCGGAGAGCCTGCGTACGGTGCAAGAAGACCTGCGCGAGATTTCACCGCAGATATTTTTTGGTGTGCCGCGCATCTGGGAAAAATTCCACGCGTCGATCCAGACGAAACTACGCGATGCCGGCGGTATCAGGCTTTGGCTCTACAATCGCGCGATGCGCTCACTCGACACCAGCGCCAACACAGCTCGATCGAATTGGAACCCAATACAGCGCTTGAACTGGGCAGTCTGGTACGTGCTTGTTTTTCGGTCATTGCTGAATTTTGTCGGGCTGCTGCGTTGCCGCGTGGCGATCTCGTCAGGCGCACCGATCGCACCCGAAATCTTGAAGTTTTTTCGCGTGCTGGGCGTTCCGATCCGCGAGGCCTACGGACTTACCGAAGCATCAGGCGCGACCACGATGCAGCCGGGTGATCGGTCGCCGGTTGGAACCGTGGGCATACCCTATCCCGGCGTCGAGGTTAAGCTGGCCGACGACGGCGAGATCCTGATCCATGGCGATGTTGTTTTTCGTGGCTACTTCAAGAACGAGCAAGCGACGCAGGAAGCCATCGACGCCGATCACTGGTTACATACCGGCGACGTCGGCCGCTGGGAGGATGGGCCTGATGGTCTTGAGCTGCGGGTCATCGATCGCAAGAAGGACATCATGATCACGGCCGGCGGTAAGAATATCACGCCGTCGGAGATCGAGAATGCCTTGCGGTTTTCGCCGTACATCAAGGAGGCCATTGTCATTGCGGATCGGCGGCGGTTCGTTTCGGCTCTGATCCAGCTTGATTTCGACAACGTCAGCACATGGGCCGAGCGGCAGGGGTTGATCTATACCAACTACCGAAGTCTCGTCGCGCTGGATGCGGTCCGCAAGCTGATCCAGGACGAGGTCGATGCCGTCAATGCACGGATGCCTCAAGTGCAGCAGGTACGAAAATTCCATCTGCTGACGAAGGAACTCGACCATGACGATGGCGAGGTAACCGCAACCTTGAAAGTCAGGCGCCGGAGCATCTCCGAAAAATATGCCGAAGTGATCGAAGACATCTACGCATAGACGCGCTGCAGCCCGACGAGGTGGTGGTGCGGCGGAAGCGCCACCTTGTTCCTCAGTGCAATCGCACGTGACGTTGCATCGGGCTTGACGTGACTTCGACGTAGTGTGTTGCGAGCCACCGGAAGAAACGGTTGATTGGTGTAGCCGCCCGCGGCCTCCACCTCTCGTCGCTCCCTCTCTCAATCCGCAACATCATCCATCTTTTCGAATCGCTCGGCTGTCTCTGCCGCGACGCAATGGTAAAATGGCAGTGCCTCGGCCAAATCGGACGTGCCGAATGAAATCTGGATTTCGCTCTTGCCGATCAACGACCGTAAGTTGGGTGGGACAGCGCGCCTGTACTTGAGAAGCCCAAGCGCCCCCAAGCGAACGAAGTAAGGATATTTGACATGCCTTCCATACTCGCTTTGTATCATTTTCATGGAGCGAGTGGAAAGTAAGGCTTTGTCCTGTAACATTATTCTGTAAAATCAACCACCACTTGGTAGTTGGTGCGGTCAAGAGGACTCGAACCTCCACGCCTTGCGGCGCTAGTACCTGAAACTAGTGCGTCTACCAATTCCGCCATGACCGCATCAAGACAAAAATTGCCGATCGGGCCCTGCGGCGCTCTCGGCAATCCGGCTGCTTTAGCAAACTCCTCCAGGCGTTACAAGGGTCCGGACTGTGTTACCTCACCATCCATCAGTTTCTCCAAACTGACCACAGTGCAGGCAGCCCGCAGATGGCTTGCAGACAGGTCTGAATGCGGCGCAGGCCGCGCTTAAAGAATGAGGTCAGGCTGCGAGCCACCTTTTTCGGACGCGTGCCT
>JANXWC010000022.1 GCA_025351355.1 Hyphomicrobiaceae bacterium | reverse complement strand
CGCGACTCGGATGTCGCGCGGGAAGGCTGCGATCAGGCAAGCGACAAGTTCAAGTCGATGACACCCACGAGAGGATGGTTTATCACTTATATGTCAAAGCACTACCAGTATCGTCAGGCTACGGATTCCGGACAGTAGTGTGGAAGTATATCAATTGGCCGGGCCAACCCGACGGGGAAAGCGAAATGCTGTTCAACGTCGTTACAGATCCCTTTGAAGAGACCAATCTAGCCAAAGTCGATCAATGGCAGGGTAAAAAACGTGAACTGATGGAGCGCATGCGTGTTTTGAAGGCCGCACTCGTGTGATCCATACATCGCAACGAGCGCGACAAAGATATTTCATCAGTATTGTCTTGGCAGATGTCGAATCCGAAATCAGCCGGTGGACTATACTGGGGATTTGGCCGACGGCAGCAGCAGCGGCGCATCGGTGACGCCAAAGCCGTCGACGCGCAAAACCTCGGGCCTCGGATCGAAATCAATGAAACCAGTGGCGATCTGTTCGTCGGTCAGAGCAATGCGAAATGCGAGCGCATCGAGCAGCCGATGCGAGTAGGCGTGACTACCATCCCGCTGCCCCGTGACTCCGGCATTCAAGAAGTAAGTTCCTGGCGTCAGCGACCAACGGATGTTGAACTGTACACGGAACGTGCTGCCGGCGCTCGCCTCGGGCAGTCGCAACGACCGTTCAAAATCGGTGGCACCGCCACCCAGACCCAGGCCGTCGACGGTCTTGATCATCATGCCGAATCCGACGGCTTCGATCAAACTGTCAAAATCGACCAGGTATTCGTAGATATAGCGCGCTCCTGATTTGAGCACGTTCACTTCCAAGCCATCCAACGTTATGATCCGGACATTGCGGATCTTGGCACCCCGGCTCTCATATTCCACTCTGGAGTGGGATAACAGTTTGGGATCGAGCCAACTGCCATCGCCAGTTAACGAGCCATGGGGTCGCGTTTCGCGGGCGGCCGTCGGAACGTTGGGCGTTACGGCAATCGGGGCGACAGACGTCACGTTGGCATGTGCGGGCTCGCCCTTTGCCTGGGCATTCAGGGCCTTGATCGCCTCGCGCACCGGTTCGGCTTCGGATCCCGGGAGGTTCACGAGCCGCTGATACTGGCTTACGACCTGCTTTGGCCGTCCCGCCAAAATCAGCTCGCCGCGGTCGATGAGCAGCGCGCGATCGCACAACTGCACGATGGTCTGGGCGCCATGCGAGACGAACAGGATGGTGCCGCCCTTGTCCTTGATATCTTCGATGCGCGCGAAACATTTGCGTTGAAAAGCCTCGTCGCCAACCGACAATGCCTCGTCCACGACCAGGATATCCGGGTCGACGTTGATGGCAACGGCGAAGGCGAGGCGCACATACATGCCGGAGGAATACGTCTTCACCGGCTGGTCGATGAACTGCCCGATATCGGCGAAGCGGGCGATGTCGTCGAAGCGGGCATCGATGTCGCCACGTGACAGACCGAGGATGGCGGCATTGAGATAGACGTTCTCGCGCCCGGTGAATTCCGGATTGAAGCCGGCGCCCAGTTCCAACAGCGCCGCGATGCGCCCGTTCACCTCGACCGATCCCGTCGTCGGCTGCAGCGTGCCGCACACGATCTGCAGCAGCGTGGACTTGCCGCAACCGTTGCGCCCGATGATGCCCACCGTCTCGCCGCGCCCGACGTCGAAGGAAATGCCGTTCAGCGCCGCGAAATCGCGATAATACTGTTTCGGCGCGCCTCCGGCGAGGCGTTGCAGCTTGGGCGCCACCATCTGCTTCAGGCGGTCCTCGGGCCGCGCGAACATCAGGTAATGCTTGGAGACGTTCTGCACGCGGATGGCGAAATCGCTAGAGGACATCGGCGAAGCCCTTGCGCGTTTTCTGGAACCAGAGGTAGCCGAGCCAGGCGATGATGGCGGCAATTACCATGTAGACCGTCAGTCCGGCGAAGTTTGGCAACTGCCCGAAGATCAGCACAGCGCGCGCCTGCTCGACCGGAAAGGCGACCGGGTTGAGCACCAGCCAGGGCTGCAGCCACGGCGGCAGCGCCGACAGCGGAAAGAAGATCGGCGACAGGAACATGATGGCGGTCATCAGCGTGCCCAGGAACTGTCCGATATCGCGATAGAAAGTGCCGAGCGAGGCCAGGAACCAGCTGAGGCCGAGGATCAGCAGCAGGAATGGAGCGAGCACCACCGGCAGCAAGAGCGCGGTGAGCGGTATGCCGCCATGGATGAACAGCATGAAGACGAGCAGCACTGCGAGGCTGACCCCGGCATGGAACAGCGCCGAGCCGAGCGCCACCACGGGCAGGATCTCCAGCGGGAAGACGAACTTCTTGACGTAGTTGCTGTTGCCGACGATGAGCATCGGCGCTCGGGTGACGACCTCGGAAAACAGCTGGAAGACGATCAGGCCAGAAAACAGGATGACGGCGAATTCGCCGGTGGACGCGTTCTCCGCCGTCCCCGCCCAGCGCGAGTGGAAAATGGTGCCGAAGGTGAAGGTGTAGATGGCGAGCATGAACATCGGCGTGAGCAAGGACCAGGCGAGACCGAGCGCCGAGCCCCGATACCGGCCGGCGACCTCACGGGTGGTAAGGGAGAGGGTGAGTGGTAGGCGGTTCACGAATTCATCCAATAGTTGACTGGCTCAACAGGTCTACGACGCCTTCGCGTTTTCCAATGTAAATGGGCGGCGGGCGAGAAAGACCTCAAGGTATCCCCAGCAAGAATCAAACTTTTGCATATTTGAATAGCTGGCGTCGCTCAAAGCATAGAACAGGGCGCGCGACCGCTCGAAGTGCACGCCGAATTTTTCCCGGCATCGGACAGTGTCAAGAACGTAGTCGCTGTCTTTTATGACTGGCGGGTTCTGGAAGGCCAAATGGTTTGGCGGCGCCAGCACTTCGACCTGAAATCCGGTGGTCTTCAGTTTATCGATGAGATCCCAGCCGTTGCGGCGATATACCAAGGCGTTGTCGCCGTGATATTCTCCCTCGACAGGAAAAGTGAAGTCGGTTTGAATGGGCAGCGCGAGCACCAGTACGCCCCCGATGCGTAGGCATCGAAAACACTCGCGGAGCGCTGCGTCGTCGTTTTCTATGTGCTCCAGGACATGAGAATGACCAATTATTTCAAAGGACTGATCCGCGAACTCAAGCTTTGTCAGATCCACCTTGGTTTGAGCGCGGAAGTTATTTTCATAATAGTCGCCGCATACCATGTCTACGCCGTGTTCGCTCAGTCTATCGACGTAGTCCCTGCCAAGGCGCGCAAATCCGTATCCCGACACCTCCAGCGCTTTGAGCCGCCGGCCGGGGACCGAGAGTTCGCCGATCGAACGCGCGAGCGCGGAATAGAAAAAGCGGTTGCGCAAATTGCAGCCGCAATGTTCGCACGGCAGCCCCTCACCGTGCACACCCAGATTGGTCGCTGGAAAGACCGCATCGTTGCGGCACAGGGGGCACTTAGCTGACATTGGCGATCATCCTAGCGTCTCTGGATTCGGTCGAGCCTCGCTCGGCCCCTGCGTCCAGGAGCGCAAGCAGCGCGTCCTGGGTTCGTGATTTCGAGAAATTTGCGGCTTGTTTTCGCGCTTGATCCGACAGCGCCCGATATTTCTCGGAATGCGAGTTCAGCAATTCAGCAACGTCCAGCGTGCGCCGCTTCAGTGTCTCGATATCGCCGAACAGATGACCGCTGACTGTGTCAATCACGATCTCTGGCTGCCCGCCACCGTCAATGACAATGGGAACGCAGCCTTGCTGCATCGCCTCCAACGTTGTGATGCCGAAATGCTCGGCCCGGTCAGGGTGAAGTTCCAAATCCTCGTTCAAGCCAGTGGCGTGCCAATAGATTGCTGCGCGTTCATAAAGCTTGGTCAGATCGTGCCGCGTTATGTTTGGATGAAGTTGCACGGGTGCATCTCCGGCGGCGTCTCTCACGGCCTGGAAATAATCGTCATGACCGCCTTCGACCTGGCCCGCCAGCACCAAAGTCCAATCGGGCGCGAGGCGGCCGGAAACTTGCAGGCTCTTGAAGACCTGGACCAGTTCCAGTTGCTTCTTGTTATGGCCGTGCCAAAAGAAACGGCCAACATGCAGGATCACTTTCTGCTTCAGCGACGCAACCTCTCCGAAACTTTGTAGATTGGGGACCGATGGATACAGCGTGGTCGCCTCGACGCCCCAAAACGTCTTGCACCAACGCCTGGTAAACGCCGAATTCGCCAGGAAGTGCCGATAGGACTTGAGGAACTCAAGGTCAGCCGCGCGCCGCGTTCTGCCGTCGAAAGGAAAACTCACGACGTAGAAACTGGCCGCCGCCGAGCTAACCAGGTTCGAGCCGAATGTCGAGTTGACGAAAATACCGTACTTGCTGGTGCTGCGAGGATCATGGTGCAGCTTTTGAGGAGTGATCAGGACTTTTCGACATCTGTCCAAGTTGAGTCCGAATTGCTGGCTGACCGCTTCGATCGAGAAATCATTCTCACTGACCAGCTCTACCGCACCCAGCGATTGCAAGGCCTCCGCGATGACGGCCGCGTGGTACTCGCCCCCGCCCAGGCTCTTCCAGAAGCTGTTGTAGACGGCAATACGCGGACTATAGCGGTTGCGGCGAAAGAATTGTCCCGATTCAATCAGGGGAATCAGCCGATTCCAATCCGCGATGATGTCGTCGATGCGATCTGCGAACAGCTGGTCGGCGTCCGAGCAGTCGGTCGTTCTGTAATAGTTCTGAAGATGCGCCAGTTCGGCCCTGGCCCGTTCCAGCTTTGGCCTCCACACCTCCGGCTGGAAATTCAGCGCTTGAAAAAGCTGCCGGTTGCGATTGACATAGAAGCGAAACAGCGGGGAGTTTTCCGTGCTGCTGGACGCGTGCCGATGGTAGACAATGCTGTCTGGACAGTAGGCCAATGTCAGACCCTTGCGCCGGAGCCGCAAAGACAGGTCCGTATCCTCGAAATAGGCGAAGAAGCGCCCGCCAAAGACGGCGCCATCGGTGTCCAGCGCGTCACGCCGGATCAACATGGAGCAGCCGCACAAGGCCGTTACCGTTCTGGCCTGATCGAAGGACCCGTCGTCTGGCTGGCCAAAGCCCAGGTCGCCCACGGACCCGTCGCTATCGACAAACGACCCGGCGTTGTTGATAAGCCACTGCGCCTGGTCGAGACCGGCGTCCACCGGCAACTCTATGGTCGTCCACGCTCCAATCGGCAAATCAGCGCTGGCCCGATGAGCGCCGAGCTTGAGCGCGGCCCCGCCACCGGCGCCGCGCGCCTGCATCCGCAGCCTGAACGCGGTATTGCCAGCGCCAATCGGAAGCCAGAGGCGCGCTGCCCCGCTCATAGTCCTCGTCTGCACGCCGTCGAACTGGACCGGTTCCGTAAAGCCGCTCGGGAAGAACAGTTTGGGATAATCCGGCACACTTGCGATAAGCGCATCGATGTCGAGCGCGACCGTCAGCCCCGCAGGCAAGATGATGTCGAGCGGGGCGAACTTGGTCCAGAACCGCAACTTGGGCGCAACGGCTCCGATACAAGGATTACCGGCGATGCATGCCAAAAGCTTCTCAAGTCCGTCCGGCGCGATGCGCGTATCGTTGTTCAGTAGGAAGATATAGTTGCCGAGCGCCTCTTCCATAGCTATATTGTTGGCCTCGGCAAATCCAAGGTTACGCTGCAATGCCACTGTGCTTATCTCGGGATGGTTTTGCCTCAAATACTCCACCGACCCATCCGTCGAGGCATTGTCGGCGATGATTGTCTGAATGTTGGAATAGGTCTGCGCCTTCAGCGACGCCAGCACGGCGGGCAAATGAACTCGGCCGTTGAAGTTTACAATCAGCACACTGATAAGAGGAGCGCCGCTGCCCAACCGCGCGACGACAGGAGGCATCAACTCGCCTGCCGACGTGGCGCTGGCCGAACGGATGCGCAGGGTGTGCTGGCGACAGGTTTCGGCGAATGCGCTTGGGTCGCGCATCAGCAATGGCGCGGCCAATCGCAACCTGCGCAGCGTCAGGAGTTCTCTGCCTCTGCCGGCGTTTCGGAGTATTGCGCCGAGCAGATCCGTTGCGGCCGCCAGTGTCGGGATTTTGCGTGTGGTCGAGTGCGCCAGCCTCGCCAACCCGGACACAGGCGCCGAGATGCGGCGGCCAATCCCCCTCAGAATACCGACGTCCGCCAGTTCGCGGTCGCGCTGCTCGATGACCCAAGTTTTATAACGCAATTCGACATTCTTGGAATCTTCCAGCTTTTCCAGATCTATGGCGAGCCGCTCAACTTGCGAAATTCGCACCTCAAGCTGGGCTTGCAGCCGTTCCGAGCGCAGCTGCTCGTTGGCGATCAACTCGGTTTGCCGTTGGCCCAGACGGTCCGTGGCCTCGGTTTGCTCGGCCAGTTGCTCGGTCAGCCGATGCCGTTCCGCCGACAGCTCGGCGAGCGCCTTGACGTGCGCGCCTTCGCGATCCTGAAGGGTCCGCACGTGCTCGACCTGCAGCGCCGTCGACCGCGCCGCGAGGCGTTGCTCCACATGCCCGCTTTCCTCCTCCAGGGCCCAGATCGTCGGCGCCGCGCCGTCGAACTCACTTCGGATCCGATCAAGCGTGGCGAACGCGGGGCGCTCCGTCGCGCGGTTCTTGAGCGCCAGCATCGACCGATAGCAATCGGCAATCCAACTCTGCAGCAGCGGCTGCTGCAGCACGTCATTGCTGGTACGGACATGATGGCGGTGCGTCGGTGTCAGATACCTATCAATACGCGCGGCGCACTCGTCGGACTCGCAATCCAGGTTCAACCTAAGGTGTACCGAGAGCCGATTGGTCGCGGCGCGCCAATCCTCCAACAGACTGTCATAAGACACGATGAAGCGCCGCCGATTCCGCGTCGCCCTTTCCGCATCCAGAGTGTGGCGCAACCACAGCAAGGCGGCCTTGCCGCGTCGCATGCCGTCGCGGCTTTCCAGCGATTCAACCACTTCGAGCGGATTGCGTAGCATCAGCACGCAGCAGCCGTCGATACCGGCGCTTGCGAAGGCGTCGAGATAGAGCGTCGTGAAGCGGCAGATGCGCGGGTCCTTGATCACGGTAAGCGGAGCGTCGCCATATTCAGCTGCGATCAGGCCCAGGATCTCGGTCTTGATGTCGTCACGGCGCTTGACCGGCAGACTACCAAGCTCCAGCGGTCGCCAGTCGTCCCAGTTGCTGCCCAGTTCGGCGAGCATCTTGTCGTGGTAGTTGACGAGGGCCTGGGGTTCCCAATGGCCGGTGTCGTTGCCCTTGTTGATGCCCATCAGCATTTTCGGCAACGCGGCACCCATGATGCTCAGCACGCGCGTCAGGGCACTGGTGCCCGAGCGGTGCATGCCCAGCACCAGCAGGCAGGTGCGCTTGGATTTGACCGCGTCGACCGCGGCGGCATCGTCCATGGCCATCGATCTCCCCAGCTGCAATTGCCGATCTCGGCTGTGGCGGCGGCGCTGTCCGGCGGGGCGCACGACGAGCGGTTGCCGCCGCTGTCGCATCTTGCCACCGCCTGGCCCCTGCGCTAGGCCAACCTCACACGTCGTTTTGAACATCCCCGCTGCCGCGCGCAAGTGGCCATCACGCCACAGTCAGCCCCCGGAAGGCCCGACGTCGATGCCAAGCCATCTGCATGATCTCGAGGCCGAATCGATCCACATCCTGCGTGAGGTGGCGGCGCAATTCACGCGGCCGGTGCTGCTGTATTCGATCGGCAAGGATTCAACGGTCCTGCTGCACCTCGCCATCAAGGCCTTTGCACCCGCTCGACTGCCGTTTGCGCTGCTGCATGTCGATACCGGCTGGAAATTTCGCGAGATGATCGCGTTTCGTGACGATATGGCGCGGCGGCTCGGGCTGGATCTGATCGTGTACACTAATGCCGACGGTGTGCGCGATGGCGTCGGACCCCTGACGCATGGCAGCGAAATCCACACCGACGTCATGAAGACGCAGGCGCTGCGCCAGGCGCTGGATATCCACAGTATCGATGCCGCGATCGGCGGGGCGCGGCGGGACGAGGAGAAATCGCGGGCCAAGGAGCGGATCTTTTCGCATCGCTCGGCCGGGCATCGCTGGGACGCCAAGGCGCAACGACCCGAGCTTTGGAACATTTATAACGGCCGCATCGGGCCGGGCGAATCGATGCGCGTCTTTCCGCTCTCGAACTGGACCGAAATCGATGTCTGGGAGTACATCGCGTGCGAAGATATTGCCGTCGTGCCGCTGTATTTCGCCAAATTGCGCCCTATCGTGGAGCGCCAGGGCGCGCTGATCATGGTCGACGATGCTCGCTTTGTGTTGCAGCAAGGCGAGACCGTGCGCCAGCGCCTCGTGCGCTTTCGCACGCTCGGATGCTACCCACTGACCGGCGCCATCTTGTCGGCGGCAGGCTCGGTCGCGGACATTGTCGCCGAGCTGTACACGTCTCGCTCGTCTGAACGGCAGGGCCGGTTGATCGATGGCGACCGGACGGGCTCGATGGAGGCCAAGAAGGAAGAAGGTTATTTCTGATGGGTGTCGATCCCGAAGCAGACGCGTCCGGCATCGCACGACCCGGGCAAACCGGCGGCCTCGATGCCGCGCCCGGCGGCGTGCTGCGCTTTCTCACCTGCGGCAGCGTCGATGACGGTAAAAGCACCCTGATCGGCCGGCTCATCCATGACTGCGGCGGCATCCCATATGACGCGGTCGTTGCGCTCGCCGAGGACAGCCGCAAATTCGGCACGACCGGCGGCGGTCTCGACTATGCGCTGCTGCTCGACGGGCTGACGGCCGAGCGCGAACAGGGCATCACCATCGATGTCGCCTATCGCTATTTCGCCACGACGCGACGTAAATTCATCGTTGCCGATGCGCCGGGGCATGAGCAGTATACGCGCAACATGGTGACGGCGGCGTCGCACTGCGATGCGGCGATCGTGCTGATCGACGCCCGCAAGGGCATCCTGCGTCAGACCCGCCGTCATTCTTCGATCGTGCGGCTGTTGGGCATCCGGCACGTGGTTATTGCGATCAATAAGATGGACCTGGTGGGCTACGATCAGCCGGTGTTTGACAGGATTGCCGCCGATTATCGCGCACTGGCCGCACGGAGCGATCTCGCCGACATCTCGATCGTCCCCATTTCCGCGGTCACCGGCGCCAACCTAACTGCCTCTGCAATTGAAATGCCTTGGTATCGAGGACCATCGATCCTGCAGATTCTTGAGAGCATTGATCTGCACAATGATGATCTCGCAAAACCGTTTCAGCTTCCCATCCAAATCGTGATTCGGCCAGACCAGGGCTTTCGCGGGTATGCGGGCACGATAGCTGGCGGAACTTTGGCCGAAGGCGATCGCGTTTCGGTTTTGCCTTCCGGCGTTCAA
This sequence comes from Hyphomicrobiaceae bacterium, assembly GCA_025351355.1. GTDB lineage: Bacteria > Pseudomonadota > Alphaproteobacteria > Rhizobiales > Hyphomicrobiaceae > JABFRJ01. The sequence continues at coordinate 3,725 of JANXWC010000022.1, read as the reverse complement.
ACCACAATTGCCTCAATTGGCGGAACCGATGGGCCCTGTCAGTCTGCGGAAGCAGGCGATGCTGTGATCGTCACACTCACCGACGAGATCGACGTCGGCCGCGGCAGTATCCTCAGCAGTCCCGACGCAGCACCCGAAATGTCCGATCAGTTCGCAGCCGATATCGTCTGGTTCAGCAATCAGCCATTGCTGCGCGGGCGGCCTTATCTCTTACAGATGGGGGTACAGTCCTGCATTGCTCAGATCGGCGATATCAAGCATGTCATCGATACGGAGACCTTTGAGCCGCGGTCGGCCAAAAGCATTGCCATAAACGCCATTGCCCGCTGCAATCTGGCAACGTCCAAGCCGCTCGCTATCGAGCCCTACACAACATCTCGCGAGCTTGGCGGCTTTATCCTCATCGACCGGACCACCAACGAGACTGCCGGCGCCGGCATGATCGCCTATTCCTTGCGGCGCTCACAGAACGTCCACTGGCTTGGTCTTGGTGTCAGCAAGGAGCAGCGGGCGCTGCTCAAAGGGCAGAAAGCCTGTTGTCTGTGGCTTACTGGCCTATCGGGATCGGGCAAATCCACTATCGCAGTTGCCCTGGACAAGCGGCTGCATGGGCTTGGCCATCACACCTGTGTGCTTGATGGCGACAATGTGCGGCTCGGCCTCAATCGCGATCTCGGTTTCACTGACGCTGACCGGGTGGAGAATATTCGTCGCGTGGCCGAAGTCGGGCGGCTGATGGTCGATGCCGGGTTGATTGTGATCGTATCCTTCATTTCGCCCTTTCAGGCAGAGCGCCAATTGGCGCGCGAAAGATTTGCACCCGGCGAGTTTCTGGAGATCTACGTAGATACACCGCTCCAGATCTGCGAGCACCGTGATCCAAAAGGTCTGTACAAGAAGGTCAGGGCTGGTCTAATCCAGAACTTTACCGGAATCTCGTCACCCTACGAACCGCCACAGGCCCCGGACCTTCGACTGGCTGGGGGCGAAAGCACGGCGGATGCGTTGGTCGAGACTGTCACTGAGGAGTTGTTACGACGCCAGATCATACCGAGTTGACAGATGCACCGACTCAGCGGGCTATCGCAACAAAGAGTTCCGTGCCACCCCCACTCCGCGTTCTCCTGCTCGCACGCTATTCTATGACCGGCGCCAGCAGCCGGGTTCGCCATCACGCCTACGCAGGTGCTCTGGCACAGCATAACATCATACTCGAACCCAATCATCTAGTGGATGAGGTCAGTCTTGTGCGTTTTTACAATGGACGGATGCGGTCCTGGGGTCGGATCGCCCTCGCCTATGCGATTCGGGCTCGCATGGCGCAAGGGATCCATAAATTCGATCTCATCTGGATCGAGAAGGAAATTCTGCCGCGTTTCCCATTCTGGTGCGAGAGCCGCTTCTATGGTGTTCGGGGTATACCGACTATTCTCGATTTCGATGATTTCTGGGTCGAGCGCTTCAATAACGAGCGGCGCGGCCGTAGGAAGAGCGGCCGTAGGAAGAGAAGCGAGACCGAAAAATTGCGATCGGCTATCTGCGCCGCCGATGTCGTGACTGCGGCCAATGCCGGCCTCGCCGATGCGCTAGAAGCCATTGGCGGCCGACGACCGGAAGTGTTCGAAAACTTCATCGATGTCGGTCTCTACCGACGAGCGAGCGAGCGAGCGAGCGCATCCAACGCCGTCTCTCGGCGTCCGCGCATCGGCTGGATTGGCACGCCCTTCACCGCCGCGCGGTTTCTGCCGCCAGTTGTGGAGGCGCTTGACCGGCTTTCCAGCGAGGGTGTGTCCGAAACCGTGCTGATTGGTGCAGGCAAGGCCGTACCTGAACTGCGGTCAAAGCGCATTGACTGGACACTTGACGGCGAGGCTGAAGCAGTCGCTGGGCTCGATATTGGCATCATGCCACTTGGCCTGGGGCCATTCGACAGGTACAAATCCTGCTGGAAGCTCTATCAATATATGGCCGCTGGACGGCCGGTGGTGGCAACCCGCATTGGTTTCAGCGAGGTTCTAGTAGAGGATGGTGTTACCGGATTCCTCGTAGACTCGCCAGAACAGTTCGAGAAGCGTCTGCGGTTACTGGCAGGCAACGTGCAGCTGCGGACGAGAATGGGCCAAGCAGCACAGGCTTCCGTTGCGGCACGGTTTGATCTTGCGACGGGCGCCGACAGGCTGGCAAAAATGTTTCGCAGTGCGGTTGCTGCCAAGCGGGCTGGGTCAGCCGCGGCGCCGACGCGCTGAACTCCTCGCAGGAAGCGCTATATGAGTACCCTAAAATCGATTTGGACGCGCTGGCGCAGCGTCAAACACCCAATCCGCCATAGCCTCTACAAATCTGTGGAAATCATCGGTGGCGCAGCCTTCCTCAGCCCACCTGGCCAAGCGCTGTGGCGCGCCCAGCTAAGGCGCCAGTCAGCTACTCCTCCTATTGGCGTGCGGTCCGCCCTGGTTGCCCATGTGTACTATCCCGACTTGCTTGAAGAGCTGCTCGACTGTTGGAGGGCGCTGCCGGCTGGCGCGCCACTCCACATCACTACGCAACCCGAGAAGGCGGCAGAAGTGCAAGCGCGCCTTAGCACTGAAAAGAACGTCTCCGTCCACTTGGCGGACAACAGAGGGCGGGACATTGCGCCATTTCTGACGTTGCTCGGCAGTGGGGCGCTCGATGGCTACGATGCCGTTCTGAAACTGCACACCAAGAGGAGCCCGCATCTGCGAACCGGAGATCTGCGTCGTCGCCTGCTCTACTCAGTTCTTGCCGGGCATCCGATGCAGGTACAGCGCGCCTTGGGCCTGTTTGCCGATCCCAACATAGGCCTGGCCGGCTGGCGTATGACATTGCGGACGCGGCCATCCTATTGGATGGCGAACGAGCCGCGTGTACGTGAACTTATGGATCGAGTCTCACCGGGAACACCCGTTGAGTTGGCATTCTTCGAAGGTTCTATGTTCTGGGTCCGCCCGGCAGCGCTGGCGCCACTACGGCGGCTGGCATTGACCCCGGCGGATTTCGAGGCGGAAACTGGCCAGACCGACAGTGCACTGCATCACGCGATTGAGAGGTGTTTTGGCCTTGTTGCGCGTGCGGCAGGGTATGAAACGCGACTGCTCTCGGGACGACCTGTTGCCCAGTTGCAAGGAAAATCCAGGAAGATTTGGGCTACTCTTTTGGACATCGAGATAAAAGCATGACGCCTGACCGGCGTCAGAGCCCGAGGGCTCAGAGCAATTGCAGACGTCACGAAAATGGTGAAAACGTCTAACATTGTTTTTAGTTATTGAAATCAATGTTTTATTTGCCCACTGGCGCCAAGCCGCAACAAGAGCTGCCTGCGTGTGACCGGCCAACCACAGCAATCTGCTTCCCTTTTTGAACCTCTTTTACACTCCTCCCGAGTTCCTCCCCTTCCACCCAAACAGTTGGGCGCCTCGCGGCCAGAAGGGGCCGCGACTGGGTGCTATCGCTGCGCCCTGACGCGGGCTCCGCGACCGAGCCCCACGGACGCGCGGGTCTCGGCCCATTCGGGTTTCGCCCCCTGGCGCGAGAGCTATGCTCGCCTCGTCTCGATGCGAACTCATCCGACGTTGGAATGACGCCGACAGCGAAATTCCGCCAGACACTATCGCGAGCGATTTGGCCGCGGCGCGCTCGCTCGGATTCACCAAGGGGATGGCCATCCCCCGCTCCGCCATCGCCGCTCGCCAGATCGGCGAGCGAGC
>JANXWC010000014.1 GCA_025351355.1 Hyphomicrobiaceae bacterium | reverse complement strand
GCGTATCTGAAGAGGAATCGTCCTCTCCATGAGCGATACGCGCTGCACAACTCCAAGCCGGCAGTTCCAGACGGTTCTAGACCCGCCCCGATCCAACAAGGTGGTGCGAGAGTGCGGGAGAAATCTCAGAGACGCAATTATTGCGTGTGGTTGAGGTAAATACAGCCCACGGGCTGTAGAGCGCACTAGCCCTACTCCGGGGTGTATTATGCCGCACTGTGCGTGCCGCGCTGCAACGATGAGGCCCGATGCCACCCCATTGTTCCGGCGCGGCAGGTCTGCATCGCCGGGGCTCGCCTTTGTCCCATAGGTCATGGGATAAGCGCGCAAACATAACGAGACACAGGTTTTCGATGCCAAGTGCTATGCCAACCCACCCCCAGGTCCGTCCGGCCTGGCTAGTTATCCTTGCCGCCGGCACCATCGTTGCCATGGCGATGGGCCTGCGTCAGGTCATGGGGCTTTATCTCAAGCCCGTCACCGTTGATCTCGGCATTGGCCGCGAACCGTTTTCCAATGCCATGGCGGTGGCCAATCTGGTGTGGGGAATCGGCGCCATTTTCGCGGGCGGTATCGCGGATAAATACGGCGCCGGTCGCGTCGTCGTCGTCTGCGCGCTGGCCACCATCGCTGGTCTGCTGGCCATGATGGCGGCCACCTCGCCGTGGTGGCTCTATCTGAGCGGCGTGCTGACAGGCATCGGCGTCGCAGGCACGGGCGTCGGCGCACTTGTCGGCGCCGTGGGGCGTGCTGTTCCCCCCGAAAAGCGCCTTGCCGCCATCGCGTCGATGGGTATGGCCGCCGGTATCGGGCAGCTCGTGGCGTTTCCGCTGACGCATGTGTTGATCGAATACACCGGTTGGAAAACCAGCTTGGGTATTCTCGCGTGCATCGCGTTGGCCATGCTGCCGATGGCGCTGGCGATCGCGGGAAAACCTGCGGTCCTGTCGCCTGACGTCAAATCGCAAACGCTGTGGGAAGCGGCGCGGGAGGCGGCGGCACACTCCAGCTTCTGGCTGCTGACGATCGGATTTTTCGTGTGCGGTTTTCACCTGGCATTTTATGGCGTGCACCTGCCCGCCTACGTCAGCGACCAGGGGCTCCCATCATGGGTCGGCGTCTACGCGCTGATGGCCGTCGGCATCACTAACATCTTCGGCACTTACATAGCCGGGCAATCCGGTCGCTGGGTCGAGAAGCGGGTCGGACTGAGTTACATTTATTTTATGCGCTGCTTGCCGTTTTTGGCGTTGCTGTTTTTGCCCGTCACGCCCGTCTCGGTGATCGTGTTTTCCGGTATCCTGGGCTTATTTTGGCTGTCGACAGTGCCACTCACGTCGGGCCTAGTCGGTCTGTTCTTCGGCACGCAGTGGATGTCGCTGCTGTATGGCTTCGTGTTCCTGTCGCATCAACTGGGTTCGTTCACTGGATTGTGGTTGGCGGGATATGTCTATGACAGCACGAAGTCTTATGATTTGATGTGGTGGATCTCTATCGCGCTGGGCGTGGCGGCTGGCTTGATCCATTTGCCCATCCGCGAACGGCCGGCCGCCCGCATGGCCGCCGAGGTCGCGGCCGGCAGGGCCTGATATTGACGGCAAGGGAACAGGCGGCAGGCATGCGCCATGAACGGAATGTTAATAGGGTTGCCTCGGCGCGCCGCGGATGGACGCAGGATGGGCGCGCTGACTCCGATGCAGAATCGGCGACGGCACTGTTTCCCAAGTCCGTTCGGCGCTGGTTGTGGAGCGGCATGAGCGCACTGTTGCTCGCGACGATCTATCTATTTTCAGTCCGCGGCACCGCAATTCTGTTCGACCTGCGCGACGCAGTGAGTGCGCTTTGTATGTAAGGATCCAAGCCCGATGCGCACCCAATACTATTTGCTGGGTTACCTGCTGGCCGGTCTTGCGCTGTTGCTGTCGCCGTTGGTGCCTGCCGCTGCTCAGGAAATAGTCACTCGCACCAAGTCTGGCACCTTCGACGATGTCCGTTTCGATCTCGGCAATGCGGTGATCGCCACCGGCGTGAGCGTGCAGTCGGAAGGCAATATCGCCGCTATGCTGGGCCGCACCGCCGCAGATCTCGGCGCCACCGAGACGGTCTACAGCCGCGCCGAATTCGTCGCCTTCTGTTCGGCCAAATTTTCTCGCGCCATGATGGACGCCGACCCGGCTAATATCGCCTTCTGCCCGTTCGTGGTGTTTGCCTACGAAACCAAGGCCAAACCCGGTGAAGTCGTCGTCGGCTACCGCCGTCCGACCGTCCCCTCCAGCCAAAGCGACGCCAGCCGCAAAGCCGCCGCCGCCGCCGACGCGCTGATGGCCAAGATCGTCGCGGATACGGTGAAGTAGGAGGTGGATGTGGCGGATCGCGTGGAAATGAGCACTCGGCTACCAGCCATTCGTTCAACGTCGTCTCCGCTTAACACGTCTCCGCTCAACACGTTACTCCACGGCGATCGAAGCGCGAGCTTCTGCTTCTACGCAAATCATTTTCACTAAATCTCTGTTCCGCTCATTTCCGCTCAAATAGGCATCATTCCATGGGGCAGCCGTCAGTCAATTCGCCGGTCCGCCCACGCGGTACACGATTAGCGCAACTCGGGCGTCCCGTGCGTTTGTTTGCCGGCCTCACGGCGCTCACCGTCATCGCCGGGCTGATGTTCGTGCCGAGTTTCTGGCCGTTCGTCACCCGCCTCGATCATTGGACCGCCGATTGGCGCACCGCCTACCTGTCGCATCGCCCGCTGACGCAAAATCCACGGCTGGCCATCGTCGCCATCACCGACGCGACCTTGCGCAATTATACCAGCTCGCCAATCGACCGAGATTTGTTGGCGCGTCTCGTCGAAGCCATCGACAAGGCCGGCGCGTCGGTCATTGGCCTCGATATACTCTTCCTCAAGCAAACCGACGCCGACAAAGACGAGCGGCTGATCCAAGCCGTGAAGAACGCGCGCGCTAAAGTCGTGCTCGGCGCGCTCGATGAGCGCGGTGATCTTCTGCCGTTTCAGCGCGAATTCCAGTTCGCCTACCTCGCTCGCGCCGGCCGGCCGACGGGCTATCTCAACACTCGGCACGAAAATGACGATGTCGTTCGCTACACTGCCAGTCCCGCGCCCGGCTCCATCTATCCGCGGAGCTTTGCCAGCGTGTTGGCTGCGGCTGCCGGCGTGGTGAATGCCGATGATGCCGGCAAACCCATTGCCTGGCTTATGTCTGCCGCCGACGGGACACCTGCGTTCCTTAGTATCGACGGTGAAAAGCTGCTCGATCCCGCATTGCAAAAAGCCAATGCGGATCAGATCACGGCGCTGAAGGGCCGTACTGTGCTGATCGGCGGAGTGTTCCCGTTTCGCGATCGCCATCGCGTCCCGATCACCGTCCGCACCGGTGAAATGGTTCCTGGGGTGGTCATTCATGCCACCGTCATCGCCGGCCTCATCGACCCTGCCCACAACATCGCCGAGATTGCGCCTGGCACTGTCCGCATGATGCTGGCAGGTCTTGCGCTCGCCGCTATGGCTTTAGGCTTGGCGCTGTGGCGCAGTGTGCCAGTGGCGTTTCTAGGCCACGGATTCGCCGTTGGCCTGTTGCTGGCGGCGGATGCGTTCTGCTTTACCCAATTGCGCCTTCTGTTGCCGTTCACCTTGGCTGTGACAGCCTGGGTCGCTGGCCTTACCGCCGGACGCCTGTTCGGCGCATTCGGCGCGTCCGATCTGATATTTGGGAGGAAGCCGTCATGATCATCCGCAGCGCAACCGTCGCGTCGGCAATTGCCGCTCTGGTGTTCGTTGGTGCTCAGCCGAACAGCGCGACGCAGGCCCAGGGGATCGTCAAGGAAGTTATTCCAGGCGGCGTCGAAGTCATGCCCACTCGCCCCAGTCTTCCCGCCCCCGCCAGTGTCCCTGCCGCCGCCACTGTGCCGCCCGTACCTTATGCCAAACCGAACACACCGGCCACCGTTATCGATCAACCTAAGACAAAGGCGCCCGATGCTGCGAAGACGCCGAAAAAATCAAAGAAAGCTGCGCCCCCAGCAGGTGCTCTGATGGCGCCCCGCAGCGCGCCGGCTCCCGCACCTGTTCCTGGTGTTCCCGGCGATGAAACGAAACCCGGCGCAGTCGAGCGCGTGCCGGTCGCTCCGGCGCAACCACAGTAAGTTCAGCACATCAAACCGCGGTGCCACGCCTTTACTTCGCCGCAGGGATAGCTATGGTTTCGGCGTTCGTTGTCCGAGCTGGTACAACAGCATCGACTGACTGCCGGATTTGTGTTGCAAACCTGTGGACGGCAGACGTCAGAAAAGTTGCGACGGGAAAACCCGTCTTGGGAGGAAAAACATGATCGGATTGCGTATTGGCAAGCTTGTGGCCGGGGTTGCGCTCGGCGCACTCGTCGTTGCTTCGGGCCTGTCGCCTGCGAGCGCGCAGGAAAAACTGAACGTCTGGTGGGTCAAGGGCTTCTACAAGTCCGAAGACGACGCGCTCTATGCGGCCATCAAGAAATATGAAGCCAAGAGCGGCATCAAGGTCGACCTCTCGCAGTACCCGATCCAGGATATGATCCCCAAGACGGTGGCAGCGCTTGATTCCGGCACGCCGCCCGATGTCGCCTATGCCGATGTCTACGACTTCCAGGTCGCGGGCAAATGGGCATCAGATGGCAAGTTGGAAGACCTGACCAGCGTGCTCGAGCCGATGAAAGATCGCTTCGCGCCCAATACTCTTTCGACTGCCTTCCTCTACAACGACAAGACCAAGAAGAAGGCCTACTACGCCTTCCCGATGAAGCAGCAGACCATGCATACCGAGATCTGGCTCGATATGCTGGCCGACGCCGGCTTCAAGGAAAGCGACATCCCCAAGACCTGGAAGGAATATTGGAACTTCTGGTGCGATGCGGCACAGCCGGGCCTGCGCAAGAAATCAGGCAAACGCGACTTCGGCATCGGCCAGCCGATGGGCGTCGACAGCTCCGACAGTTTCTACTCGTTCCTCACCTTTGCCGACGCCTACAACGTCAAGATCGTCGATGATGACGGTAAGCTGCTGCTCGACGACCCGAAGAATAGGGCCGGCCTGATCAGCGCTATGACCGACTATACGACGGTTTATACTAAGGGCTGCACCCCGCCTTCGTCGACGAGTTGGAAGGATCCCGACAACAACGTCGCCTTCCACAACAAAACCACCATCATGACCCACAACGCGACGATCTCGATTGCCGCTAAGTGGCTCGATGACGCCAACAACGAAACGCTGACGCCCGAGCAGCGCGCGACCGCCAAGAAGAACTATTACGAACTGATCCGAACGGCTGGCTTCCCCAACAAGCCCGACGGCACGCCGGTGCAATATCGTGCCGCGGTCAAACTCGGCCACGTCTTCGCCGACAGCAAGAACAAGACGCGCGCCAAGGAGTTTGTCGCGTTCATGCTTGAGGAAGAAAACCTCACGCCGTATGTCGAAGGCGCACTCGGCCGTTGGTTCCCGGTGACCAAAATCGCGCAGAAATCAGCCTTCTGGGATGGCGACGTGCATCGCAAATCGGTGCGCGATCAGTTCGCCAATGGAACCGTCACGTTCGAGTTCACCAAGAACTACAAGTTCACTATCGTGAACAACGAGAACGTCTGGGCCAAGGCGATGAACCGAGTCGTCAACGAGAAAGTCTCGGTTGAACAGGCCGTGGACGAAATGATTAAGCGCATCAAGGAAATCGCTGGTTGATACGTTGCTCTCCCTTCTCTCCATCATTGATGGGGAGAAGGGAAAAATCTCGTAGGTTGGGTCAAGCTTTTGCGCGACCCAACAACCCCAACCACAGGGCTTGGCTGTTGGGTCGCGCCAGAGACTTCCCCCTACACCTCCGCGAAAATCGCCAACCCAGAGAAATAATTTCCAGATGTTTGCCGCTTGGCGAAAAACGGTGATCCCGCCGGCCGCGCAAAACTATGCGTCGTCGGCGATCCCTCGCAATCGCGGTGCACTGGGCCTGCCTTCCGGCAGCATCCGCGCCCTCCTTACTTTGATGACTGTCGGTTTCATCACTATCCAGACCGCGCGCGGCGAGAAGGTCAGCCTGCTTTGGTTTGAATCGCTGATGATCGTACTGGCCCACTATTTCGCGTCGCGCCGGCTTGTGCAGATGTCGCCGGAACTGCGCGCGCGTCTGATCCTCGAAGGCGCGCTCGAAGCCGAGCCCAATCCGCTCTATCTGCCGCGCCATTCGCTACGGCTGATCATCGTCGGCGCATTTGTGGGGTTGGCCGTCTATCTCGCCCGCAACGACCGGCTGACCGATCCCGTGGCCGTGCCGATCTTCATCGCCGTCGGCTCATATTTCCTCGGCATTGCATTCCACGCCTTTATGGCCTGGCGCAAGAAGGGACGCGCCAGTACCGGCGCCGCCAGTCCCTTCGACGATGCCCGGGCGCTCTTTACACTTGTCGCAATGGGCATCGTCATCCTGCTGCAGATGACAAGTTGGCAGGGGCTGATCCCGCACGGCGAGAAACTTGAGGCGCTTCCTCTGGCGTTGATGCTGTTTTATTTTGGCTCACGGTGAAAAGTGCATGATACTATTCGTCCAATGCCTTAAGTCTCGACGTGACCGCCTGCGCCAAAAAGGCCCCCGGTCGCAAGGAGTGCGCCCATGACCGTCGCTGCTGTCGATCACGCCCCATCCCACGCCGATACGAATACGGGCGGCACTGGCCGTACGGACGCGCAGACCTGGGGGCTCCTGATGATCCTCCCGTATATCCTGATTTTTCTGATCTTCGTGCTTTATCCCGTCCTTTACGGCTTTTGGATCGCGCGCAATCCGCAGAGCTATGTGAAGCTGTCGTCCGATCCGATCTTCTGGGGCACCATTCGCAACACGCTGATTTTCGTCATCGTTGCCATCAACGTGAAGATGGTGATTGCGCTGGTATTGTCGGGCTTTTTTACCGCCGAACGGCGCTGGGTAAAGGCGCTGTCGGTGCTGTTCATTTTGCCCTGGGCGCTGCCGTCGATACCGACGATCCTGTCCTGGCGTTTCATGCTCAATCCCGAATGGGGCATCATCAATCAGCAGATCTTCCGCCTCACCGGCAAGGATGGACCCAACTGGCTTAACGATCCCTCGCTCGCGCTGGGCTTCTCGATGCTGGTGCATGTGTGGAAATCGCTGCCGTTCTGGACGCTGATTTTGCTGTCCGGCCGCCTCGCAATCTCCAAGGACCTTTATGAGGCCGCCTCCGTCGATGGTGCCAACGGCTGGCATCTGTTTCGCCACATTACATGGCCGTCGATGCAGCAGCTGTATCTCACCTGCCTGATCCTCTCGATGATCTGGACCTTGGGCGATTTCAATAGCGTTTATCTGCTCACGGGTGGCGGGCCGGCCGATCTCACGCACGTGCTGGCCACGCTCGGCGTGCGCTACCTGCGCTACGATCAGGTCGATCAATCAATGGCCGCCATCGTCTGCGCGCTGCCGCTGGTGCTGCCGCTCGTCTACATCCTCATGCGCCGCCTCGGTTCGAATGCGAGCGAGAAGGCTTGAATTTTTTTCACCCACCTTCTCCCTAACGCGACGTGCGACAGGGAGAGGGAAACCGGAATCTCCGCCGATGAAAATGCCATCACTCCGCGACGTCGGCACCGAAGCCAAGCTGCTGCTGATCGGCATTCCCGTGTTCCTGTGGAGTGTCATCCCCGTCTATCACATGGTGCTGTTCGCCATTTCGCCGAAGGACTCCGCGTTCCAAGGCAATCTTTGGCCGGACCATCCGACCACGCGCAATTTCGAGACCGTGTTCCGCCAGCAGCATCACTATCTCGATCACTTCTGGGAGCAGATGCTGAATTCAACGATCATCGCCGTCTCCACGGGCTTACTGACCTTGATCGTCGCCACGTTCGCGGCCTTCGCCATCAGCCGGCTGAAGGTCAAGGGCGGCAAGACTGTCATGAACCTCGCGTTGTTCACCTATTTCATTCCGGCCGCGTTTCTTGCCGTGCCGATGTACCGAACCATGGGGCTCTATGGCTTGCTCAACCATCAATCCGCGCTGATCCTCGCCATGGTGACGTTGGCCTCGCCTTACGCCATCTGGGTGTTCAAGCAGGCGTCCGACAAACTGCCGCAGGAGCTGGATGAGGCCGCCTATATCGATGGCGCCTCGCCGCTGCAATTGTTTCGCCTCGTCTATATTCCGCTGATGTTGCCGTCACTGGTCGCCGTCGGCATCTATGCCCTGCTGCTGGCCTGGAACGAATATCTCTACGCGTTCCTGCTGCTCTCCAAGGACAGCGACGTGACGCTCGGCGTCGGCCTCGGCAACTTCCTGTCGGCGGATGACAGCCCGTGGGAATTGCTGATGGCCACCGGCCTTGTCTACGCCCTGCCGCCCGCCGCCATCTACTACACCTTCCGCAAATATATGGTCAGCGGCCTCACTGCCGGTGCGACGAAGGGATAGTCGCGGTGCCATGTAGGTTGGGTCAAGCGCTTAAGCGCATGACCCAACTGCCAAGATCGTTGCGCGCTTAAGCTGCCGGTCCGCCGTTTCGGCGCCGAGAAAACACTCGCGGATCGACGCCATCGAAAAGCCCTGCAAGTCGCGCGCGAACCGCGCGTGATCAAAACGATGCCCGTGCGGCGCGAAGATCCGGTTGAAGGCGTCTAGATGCAACGCATCGGTATCAGCCAGCGTCCCGTCGATATCGAACAGTAACGCAGTCCCGGCGGTCGTCCCCATGCAGGCCTCTTGTGCTAATTTCGTGGATGATCTTTGCATGAAACTCGCACCTATGGCATGGGGAGCCAGCATTCCCATCCATCCACAATTGGAGCCGCCATGTCCATCAAGCGTCATGAACCGTCGAAGATCCTTTCTTCAGCAGTCGAGGCCAACGGCTTCGCTTTCCTGGCCGGCATCACGCCGAAGACGCTGACCAAAGACATCAAAGGCCAGACCGAGGAAGTGATCGCCGAAATCGATCGACTGTTGAAGGCCTGCGGCACCGACAAGTCGAAGGTCGTCTCGGCCACCATATGGGTCACCGATATCCGCAATCGCGACGGCATGAACGAAGTGTGGACGGCCTGGAACGGCGGCAAGGATCTGCCGGTGCGCGCCTGCATCGAAGCCAAACTAGCCGATCCCCGCATGCTGGTCGAGATCCAGGTCACCGCGGTCAAGTGAGCGACGCGGGCCACCCGACTGCGCGAAGCGTTCCGGCACTTCCGCTAAGTCCCCGCGCGCTGGATGGACAATAGTCAGCGCTGCGCGCGATTCCAGCATCTATTCGTGCGGCGTTAGAAAAATTCGTTTCTGACATCGATGCGGTTGTTGCGAGGCGGTGTCACGTCTCAGTCGATTTGTCGATCTGGGCGCTTAAGTCGCTGTAAAATGGACCCCGAATCGGTATTGAGATGTTTGAGACCTTATTGGCCTCACATCCCCGGGAGACGCATTGATGCGTATCACAGCACCTTTGATTGCCGCGTTTGCATTGGTTGGAGGCGTTACTGGAATCGCTGCACAAGAAAGCGGACTGGCTGGCTTGCACGAATGGCGTCGCGTCGGGTCCAAGACATGCTTCGTCGACCATTATCACGACGGATCCGGCAGTGGCCCGTCGCAACAAGCCGCCGTCGCGCAGGCGGTGCGCTCGTGGACAGATTTCACTGTACTGGAATACGGATCCGCGTGGGGATCGTACGCGAACTCTATTTCCAAAAGCGTCAGCTGCAATCGCGGAGCGTCGGATTTCACCTGTGCGATCTCGTCGATCCCGTGCAAGGGCGGCGCCATGCAAGCAGCACAAAAACGGCGCCGTTGACTTAGCGGACAACGGTTTTAGCTGACCTTCACTCCCGGCTGAATGCCAGCGCCGCGAAGCATATCTTCTGCCGGCATGGCTTTTTTGCCGGCACGTTGCACGGTCAATAGCTGCACGGCGCCTGTGCCGCAGGCGATTGTCAGTTGATCGTCGAGGATTGTCCCCGGCTCGCCTTTGGCGTCGACCAGCAGGCTGCGGAGTACCTTGATGCGCTCGTGCTTGCCGTCGATCTCCACCTCGAACCACGCGCCGGGAAACGGCGACAGGCCGCGGATAAGATTGTGCACGTGGCCCGCGGGTCTCGAAAAATTGATGCGCGCTTCCGCCTTGTCGAATTTGGCCGCGTACGTGACACCGTCGAGCGGCTGCGGCGTCTGCGTCAGGCTGTTGCGCTCCAAGGCGGCGAGCGCACGCACGAGGAGCCCAGCCCCTTGTGCCGACAGTGCGTCGTGCAGTTCGCCCGCTGTCATGTCGGCGCTGATCGGCATGCGCTCCGCCAAGCACACCGGCCCGGTGTCGAGGCCTATTTCCATGCGCATCACCATGGCAGCGGTTTCCGTATCACCGGCCATGATCGCCCGCTGGATGGGTGCAGCGCCACGCCAGCGCGGCAACAGCGAGGCGTGCAGATTGAAGCAGCCAAGCCGCGGCGCATCTAGCACTGCCTGAGGCAACAGCAAGCCATAGGCGACGACGACAGCTGCATCCGCCGCGTGCGCCCGGAACTGCTCTTGTGCATCGGCAGGCCTCAAAGATTTTGGCGTGTGCACGGTAATACCGCTGGCCTCGGCGAATTTGTGCACGGGCGATTTCGTCTCGGCCATGCCGCGACCGGCCGGCCGGGGCGGTTGCGAATAGACAGCCACCACCTCATGTCCTGCCGCTACGATTTCCGCCAGCGACGGCACCGAAAATTCCGGCGTTCCCATGAAGACGATACGAAGCATGACCACAGTGCCTGACGGTGAGCTGATGTGCCCGCAGATCCAAAGGTGACTGCAAGTAACACGTAGGTTGGGACAAACGCAGCGCGACCCGACATTAAGCAAGGAGGTTGTGGTCGTTGGGTCGCGCTGAAACGCGTGACCCAACCTACAATCCGTCCCGCTCCCGGGCCAGTCTCTTGAAGCGCTTGACGACCATTTCCCGCTTCAGTCGCGACATGTAGTCGATCAGCAGCCGCCCATCGAGGTGATCGATTTCGTGCTGCACGCAGGTTGCCAGCAATTCGCTCGCAGCCAGTTCCCGGCGCTTGCCGTCACGGTCGAGGTACTCCACCACGATCTCGGCTGGCCGTTCGATCTCGACGCGCACGTCGGGGATCGACAGGCACCCCTCCTCGTGCACGTTGGGTTCGTCGCTGCGTTTGACGATCGTGGGATTAATCATCACGTAGGGCATTTTTTCGTCGTCTTTTTCCGACACGTCGATCACGATCAGCCGACGCGACACGCCTATCTGAGGTGCCGCAAGCCCCACGCCGGGGGCGGCATACATCGTTTCCAGCATGTCGTCGGCCAGTTGCCGCACCTCGTCATCGACACGCTCAATGGACGCCGCAACACGTCGCAACACGGGGTCGGGCAACAGAATGATCGATCGTTTCGCCATGACCGTCACATAAGATGCGGCGGCCGGAACGTCAATTCGGGGCGGCCTTGCGACGAGTGACGGGGTTGATTGCCCTCACGTCTTACCGAAATAGCCGCGCGGGATGGTGCCTTCGTCTTCGAGCGCGCGGATGCAGTTGCGGGAGAGCTGCTTGCCCTTCGCCTCCATGCAGTATTCCATCTCGGCCGAATTCGGCTTCTCGCGCGGGCACAGGCGCTTGGCGTCTGCCGTGCAGGCCTTGGTCACCCGTCGCGTGGGCTCCGCATCGGCCGGTGTGGCGGCTACCGTGAACAGCAACCCGGCAAGTGCCAGGGCAAGCGAAGGCAAACGGGGCAGGCGGTAGCTCATCTCAGGTTCCTTGCGCAGATGCGCCCGTTGGGCATGGCGGCTTAAACGCCGCAGCTAGCGAAAACGGCGACGCCGCGCGAGGGGATTGCGCAGGCATGGTAAACAACGTCAATCCACGAACGGATTGTGCGTCTGGCGCAACTGGAAGCGGATCGGCGTGCCCGGCAGGTCGAAGGCCTCGCGCAGGTTGTTGGTCAGATACTTGATGTAGGACTGCGGCAAACCGCCGGCCTGGGACGTGAAGGCAATGAACGTCGGTGGACGTGCCGAGGCCTGGGTAATGTAGCGGATCTTGATGCGGCGGCCCTTGGAGGCCGGCGCGGCATGGCGCTGCAGCGCTGCCCCCAGCCACTGATTGAGCTTGTTGGTGGAGACCCGCTTGTTCCAGATCTCGTGGGCGCCCAGCACGGCATCCTGCAGTCGCTCCAAGCCTTTCCCGGAGCGCGCCGACAAGGTTACCAGCGTCACGCCCAGCACCTGGCTCAGCTTGGTCGCCACGGTGTCGCGGATATCGGCGAGCAGCTTGTTCTTGTCCTCGACCAGGTCCCATTTGTTGACTGCCAGCACCAGCGCGCGGCCCTCCTCGGCCACCATCTCGGCGATAATCAGGTCCTGCTGTTCGAGCGGTCGTTCGGCGTCGATCAATACAACCACAACTTCGGCAAAGCGGATTGCGCGGACCGCGTCGGAGGCCGACAGCAATTCGCCCTTTTCGTGGATCTTCGCTTTCTTGCGCAAGCCTGCCGTATCGAACAATTTGATCGCGCGCCCGCGCCAGACCGTATCCGTCGCAACAGAATCACGCGTAAGGCCCGGCTCGGGGCCGGTGATCATGCGATCCTCGCCGAGCAGCGAATTGACGAGCGTCGATTTGCCCGCATTCGGCCGCCCGACAATGGCCACCCGTATCGGCCGGAGTGGCGCGTCCTCCGGTTCCTCTTCAATTATGGGGGCGTCGGGGTCGTACTTCTTCTTGCGGCGCGGCGCCGCCTTGAGGCCGAGGGCGGACAGAATATCCCGATCGAGTTCGTCGAGCCCCTCACCGTGTTCTGCGGATATGGCCACGGGGTCGCCGAAGCCCAAGCCATAGGTGTCGTAAAACCCTTCGACGGCTTTCTTGCCTTCGCTCTTGTTGGCCACTGCGATCACCGGCTTGCCGCTGTTGCGGGCGATGCGGGCGAACACCTGGTCGGACGCCGTAATGCCGTCCTTGGCGTCGATGACGAACAGGATGAGGTCGGCCGACTGCAGCGCCGCCTCGCTCTGGGCGCGCATGCGGGCCTGGATCGACCCCTTTGAAGCCTCCTCGAGCCCCGCCGTGTCGATCACTGTCAGTAAGTGGCCGCCGATCTTGGCCTCGCCTTCTCGGCGGTCGCGGGTCAGGCCGGGCAAGTCAGACACCAGCGCGTCGCGTGTGTCGGTCATGCGGTTGTAGAGCGTCGATTTGCCGACATTGGGCCGGCCGACGATGGCGATGGAAGGGCGTTGGGTCATACGCCGGGTTCTAGAGCCTAAGTCCACCTTGGGCTACAGGAATTGTCCTACCCAACTCAATCAATGTCTTGTAACTGAGTGCAATAGTTTTGACGTGTACCAAAAGCCCCGTCACCTACCTTTCAGGTATCCTCTCCCCAAGGGGAGAGCAACCCTCTGGCGCTTGGAGTGTGGCTTTCTCCGCTTGGGGAGAAGGTGGCCGAAGGCCGGATTTGGGGGTGTTTCTTGAGCGGCAAATGCTTTCGCTTGAAGGTATTGCTAGTCTTGAAGTTTCATTTTGTTTTGTCGATATCGACGTAGTTGTGCAAAAGATCCGACTCGCGGGCGCAACGCAGCAGGCGAAAGAGCGGTCGCTTTTTTAAGCTCGTTGTCGATCGTTGCTTCAGCGCATCGATGAATTCTTCATCATCCTCTGACAAATCAAAGCGTGCGATCCAGCAATCTCGCAATAAACTCGCGACGCTTAGCCCGTCGAATTTGGTATAATTCTTTGCATCGTCGCGCAACTCAACGAGCTTCTCGCGCTGACGCGTGCTGAGCGGCTCGTCGCGGTGGGAAATATCGTCAAGAAAATTGGCTTCCCACTCGGTCCAGCCGGCATCAGGCAGGTTGAGCAGGAACGTAGCCAGCGAAGCCACGGCGGCAGGATTTTGCGCTAACTTCTGCATTTCGAGGTAGGAGGACATTGCGTTTCTCCGACAGTTTGCCGAATCACGCAATCATAGCAGAGCTGGGCACAACATGTTCGCGGCTTGTGGATAAGCTGTTGGCGATTCCGACTTCTGGTGTGAACTCTTTCAACTTCGAGGCTGTCTCGCCAGCCGCCCGATGGCCAGCGCGCACAGCATACTGACCAGTGCGGCGAAGATGACGTAGGCCGCGATGTACCAGGGTTGCTTGCCGTTGGCCTCAAACAGAGATTGCGCGATATTCGGCGTGATGCCCGACGCGAAAATGCCGGAGAACTGATAGACGAACGAGATGCCCGTGTAGCGTACCCGCGCATCGAACAGGTCGGCGAACAGCGCTGCCTCCGGCCCGTAGCACATGGCGTAGATGATGCCGAACGCGAAGATCAGCGCTGCCACGATGATGCTGTAATTACCCGTGTTGAAGGCCAAGAACAACGGCACCGCCGTCAGCGCCAGCAGGAACGAGCCGATTGCATAGGTGCGCGGTCGCCCCAGCCGATCCGACAGCCAGCCAAAGCAGGGAATGGAAAAGATCATCACGAACGCCGCTGCGGACACGGCCCACAGTGCGTCCGTGCGTGGGATTTTGATGACGTTCGCCAGATAGCCGACCGAGAACACGCCGAAGATGTTGAAGAACACACCGTCGATATAGCGCGCGCCCATGCCGAGCAGCACTTCGCGCGGATAGGTCTTGATCATGTCGACGAACGGGATGCGCGCCTCAGCGCCGTCAGCTTTGACCCGCTCGAAATCCGGCGTCTCGGTAATCGACAAGCGGATGTAGACGCCGACGACCACCAGCAGAAACGAGGCGATGAAGCCAACGCGCCAGCCCCAGGCGAGGAACTGCGCGTCGGTCAGCGACTTCGACATCAGCCCAACCAGCCCCGACGCGAGGCAGAGACCGATCGCCAAGCCGATCTGTGGAATGCAGGCATAAAAGCCGCGTTTGTTTGCGGGCGCGTATTCATACGCCATCAGCACCGCGCCACCCCACTCGCCGCCGAGGCCGATGCCCTGCAGCACGCGCAATACCAGCAGCAATAGCGGCGCGGCGATGCCGATCTGTTCGTAGGTCGGCAGTAGCCCGATCAGCACGGTTGCCACGCCCATGATCATCAGCGTCAGCACCAGCATCGACTTGCGCCCGATCTTGTCGCCAAAGTGGCCGAAGATGACGCCGCCAAATGGTCGCGCCAGAAACCCCACCGCGAACGTCGCATAGGCCAGCATGGTCGAGACGTGCTCGTTGCCGGCGGGAAAATACAATTTGTTGAAGACGATCCCGGCGACCACGCCGTAGAGGAAGAAATCATACCACTCGATGGTTGCCCCGATCAGGCTGGCAAAAACCACGCGACGCACATCCTGCTCGGATGCGGTGGTGACAGGTCCACTCGTGACGGCCATATTGTCCCCCGATTGCTCGTAAGCTCCGCTTTAGGTGTGAAGCGCTTTATCAGTCTTCCAGCCCCGTCCGATTTTACAAGTATAATCGGCACGTCATTTGCCATGCATGGCAATTCAATTCATGCTCATCCGATGCCACAACCGCAATTGTCATCCTACCCCTTGTGGGTAGGACCCAGGGTGCAACAAACTCTGGCTTGAACTTGTGGCACCCTGGGTCCTAGGGACAAGCCCTGGGATGACAGTGGTTGAGTTGTGAATTCGAGACTTAAATTCAGCTGCATTTACCATTTGACAGACCCTAACAAGGGTAGGCATAGGCGCGCCGCCGCGTTTCCTTTACCAAGGCCGTACCAAACCAGCTCTCGAGGTTCCGATGCATCTCCCCAAGACAACCCGGCGCGGCACCGCAGTCGCCGCCATGGCTTTCTCACTCGCGCTGGCCGCACTTTCGCACCCGGTCTCAGCGCTTCAATGCGGCAACGGCGGCGCAGGCTTCGATACGTGGCTGTCGGAAGTCAAAGGCATCGCGGCCAAGCAAGGCATCAAGCAGGACGCTATCACCGCCGCACTCGCCGGCGTCAGTTACGACCCCAACGTCATCCGCCTCGACCACTCGCAGCACTCATTCAAGCTGAGCTTCGAACAGTTCTACGCCCGCCGCGTCGACGGCGCGCTGCTCAATCGCGGTCGCCGGCTGATGCAACAGCACGCGGCCACGCTGGCCCGGATGGAGCAGCGCTTCGGCGTACCCCGTGAAATCGTGATCGCCATCTGGGGCTTGGAAACCAGCTATGGCGCGCAATCCAGCGGCAAGTACAACATCATCCGCTCACTCGCCACGCTGGCCTACGACTGCCGTCGCTCGGCATTTTTCCTGCCGCATCTGCTGGATTCGATCCGTATCGTTGAACGCCGGGACATGACCCCCGGCGAGATGCGCGGCGGTTGGGCCGGCGAGATCGGTCAGACGCAGTTCCTGCCTACGCCTTACATCAAGTATGCCGTCGACTTCGATGGCGATGGCCGCCGCGATCTCGTCCACTCCATCCCCGACCTGCTGGCCTCGACCGCCAATTTCCTCAAGGGCCACGGCTGGAAGGCCGGCCAAGGCTGGGAACCGGGTTCCGCCAACTACGCGGTGCTTGCCGAGTGGAACAAGGCCGAGGTGTACCAGCGCACCATTTCGGTCATGGCTTCGAAGTTGAAGGGCGGTTGACGACGTTCAGCGAAAGTTGGGGGCCGCTGGCGCAAAAGTCTTGCGGATTGCCACGGCAGCGGTGCAAATTTTCTTCGAACGGGCGACGGGACGACAGAATATCACCGTTCTTATGACTGTAAGTACCGCTGGCGGCCTCAATTTCCGCTGGCGTCTTAGGGAATGGAAATATTCACAATGGAGAAGAGTATGCGCAAGTCAATTTCGGCAGCGATCGTTGCCGCAGCGTTGCTTTCAAACTTTGCAGTCGCCGAAGCGTTGCCCGCTCCGCGCATCATCAGCCAGGACGAAGCATCGGCCGTGACGCCGGTCCGCGACGGCTGCGGCTGGAACCGCCACTACAGCCCTCGCCTGCGGCACTGTGTTTGGAACTGGCGTCGCTACTAACGACGGCTGGCCTGACATGAGCCCGTCACGTGCCACACGCATTGTGCGGCATGTGTCAGGCAGTGTTGCAGTGATCGTTTATCGGCCCCTATCCAGCCGCGAGGTTGGATAGGGTTTTTTGTGTGTGCTGATTTTGATTTCTGCTGATAATCTTTCGAACACACAACCCAGGCTTCGAGTAGCAACGGAACAGTTTTAATGGACAACCGATGTCCGCTGATAGGGCTAGATCGTGCGTCCCCATCAGCGCAGTGTCACCAGCGAAGGCCGTCGTTTTTGACACGTTGCGGTCGAAGCTGTCAGATCTTGCCGGCGGGGGATCGAACCTAGCGGGCCTTGACGGACCGTTTCCCATGGCTGTCCTGCGGTACCCCGCGCTGCAGTGACATGTGGGAATGAATGCCGAGCCAGTGCCCGTCTGCCTGGCGCGCGAGAATGATCGTTGCCCGTCCAGGGCGATCGAAGTGACTGCCGTCCGCATGGAAGCCAGTGCTTGTCCAAGGCGCGATCACCGTCGCCATACTGCCGTCGGCACTAACCAGCACCGCTGTATTGTCCAGGTCGAAGGCGAAATCTGCCGTGCGTGGCCACACATTGTCCCATTGCGTCTCGGTCCAGCGTGCGCGGCTACGCATGAGTTCCTGGTAGGTGCCGAATACGATGATGTCAGGATGCCAGAAGGGTCGGGCGGCAGCAAAATTGACCTCCCTGACGCAGGCAGCGAACCGTTCGAGCCAAGCGAAGATCGATTGTGTCGTCGCTTTGTCGGCGATTGGTAGGGATTTTTCTGCGCTCATAATCTTCCTCAACCTGACAGCTATGCCCTGTCCGAAGCAGACATCAACTTACGACGAGGTTAACGGGGTAACCCGACATTTAAGGTCAGCAGCGGGTCGTGTGTCACGAGCATCGCCGGTCCACACGGTGATGCGCAACTGTACGAGAGATGAAGGAGGACCCTTCGGGTTCGGCAATCAGGTGCTGATCCCAAGCCACTGCAAGCTGCTGCGGTCAAAAGCTGTGGTGGTGAG
>JANXWC010000255.1 GCA_025351355.1 Hyphomicrobiaceae bacterium | reverse complement strand
CTGCAAAGCTGGTTATGGAAACGTTGTTCTCCAGAGCGGTTGGGGGTCCTGCACATCTACTGGCAGGAGTAGAAACTACGCATTTAGATATACTAAAGATATACTGTAAGTCATTGATTTACTTGATGTTTTTCTTTGATGAGGGGCCGCGCGCGATCTCTTCGTCGGGCACAATTTCGCTCGATGTCGAACTCACTTCAGACGCCCGAAACTTTTGGCGGCTTGTTGTTTCAAGCTCGGGTTGCGGCGTCACTCACGCAACGTGAGATCGGACGACGATCATCGATCGCGAACACGGTCATAAGTGAGTTTGAAAACGGCCGCCGGCCGCCGCCCGCTACAGATCGGATTGATCGGCTGTGCGATGCGTTGAACGCTTCCATATCACTTCGAATGGCACTACACCATTCGGCGACCGCAGAACGAGCGGCTGCGCGCAGTGTCCGAGTCAGCCGACAGACGCCTCTCCCAGTCGCGTATCTGCTCCGTGAGATCGCACATCTTGGTCCCAGCCTGACCAGCCGGCACATCGCCGCCATCCGGCTCCGCCTTCGGGAGGTGACGGCGATGTAAAGGTGAACGGCGAGAACCCCTTTTACAGAGCGCCCGCCGTTCTGGAGCTAAGACGTGAGGCCTTCGCATCCGGCAGAAGCAAGGTTACCACCGATGAACTCCACGGCAAGGAGTCGTTCGCCCCTACAGAAGCGAACCCATGCTGAGGAGTCCAGATGGATACACCCGCAAATGATCGCGCCGCCAACGGCGCGCACGAAGTCAACTCCGCATTAGGTGGTCGAGCGCGTCTGCTCGCGCCGGGCAGCAAATGAAGCTGCGTCCCAACCCGGCACTGGAGCGCCAACTTAGAGCCGAACGCCAGCAGCGCGGCACACAGACCGGCGCGGATTACCGCGCCTACATCCAGGTTCGACGAGGCGACTTCTCGTCCCGAGGTCGCTCCCACTACGTGCTCTCTGCCCTCATCGACCGACACCACGATGTGTTGAGTGATCTGGAATTGCACACGTTGTGGCACTTGCAACGCCTCAATCCCACCGACGTTCGCGAGGGCATGCCCTTGCTGTTCGAAGGCGTTGAACCTGAGTTTGAGTGGTCTGAGCACGTGCTTGGGACGCTGGCCATAGCCAAGGTCCTTGGGTTCCCGCACCCGTCGCACAACTCGCAGGAACCGAAGCGCATGACGACCGACTTCCTTGTGACGCTTCACGGCGGAACTCGCGTTGCGGTTCACGTGAAGTACGAGAAGGACCTAGACGACCGTCGAAACAAGGAGCTTCGAGCAATCGAAGAGAGCTATTGGCTGCGGCGGCGGGTCAGATTCCTCGTGATCACTGAGGCGGACTTGAACCGAACCGCGATCGGCAATCTTGGAATGTTCGCTTCGTTCGACAAGGCCGACGTGAACGACATCACCGACGAGTGGCTTTCCTGGATCGCAATGGCCGCACGCTCGCTACCGATGAGCAGCGTGCTCAAGGCAGTGAGTTCAAAGCAAGGTGTTCCCTATGTCGCCTTGATCAATCGAGTGAAGTACGCCGCCCTATGCGGCCTGCTGATTTTCGATCTCACGCAAGGTGTCCTTGAGTGGAACTCGGTATGGCCTCCGATGAGGCTTGGCTGCTTCAGCGCCCTTCGCGATGACTCGGAGGTCGTGTCCCATGACTAGGAAGCGCAAGGACATCATCCACAAAGCGTTCACGCTCCGAGCTGGGCGGCTAAATGGTGTTTACCGGGTTGTGTTCGCCCCTGCGCAGCTCGACGAAATCTACCTTCACCGAATCTGCGACGCTGCCGACCCAAAAGGCGATCAGATTCAGGACGCTTCCGTGCAAAAGCTATATATGCACTGCCGAGCGCCCGTCCGCATGCGTCTCTCGGTGTTCCAGGCACTCACAGAAGAACAATGCAGCCCAGCCACCGTAACGCTGTCACTGAGGATTGCAAAGCCAGAGTCGACTTTAACTGCTGAGCAGAAGCCTCGCTATCAGTGCGTCAAGAAGCGCATGGAAAAAATAGGCAGGCAGGAAACTCTCGAAAAGATGCTGGTGCTGAGGCACTTCTCCGCCACGCTCGACGAGATCGCCAAGGAGCACCAAGTTCATCGGACCACGCTCGCGCGCGACCTTGCCAGATTCTTCTACTGTGAATTGGATGCACACAAAGCTGCAATGCTTGCTGTGTTGGGTCACGACAAAGACGAAAAGGCATGCGCGGCGCGTGTGCTGAAGAAGAAACAGGGTCGTCGCCGAAAGTGTGTGGTCACGGGACATGATCCAGACAACCAGGGGATCAATATTCCCGGAGAGGCCAAGGTGTTCATAGACATCTTGCTTCAATCGACAGGCGACTGGAAGAGCCTCACATACGCCGAATTGTTTAGGCGCTACATAAAGAGGTACGCGACGAGGCAAGTCGGGGTCCTAGCCGACGGGACGATCCAAAAGGAGCGCAACCCCGCGCTTGACATCACCTATGGCCAATTCAAGCACTACGTAAAGAAGGTCAAGTCCAAGGCCGAGCTCGACAGCTTGATCCTTGGGACCAGCAAGTTCGCCAAAGACAAGAGGATATTGCTCGGCCACAGTCGCGAACTCATCACCTATCCGGGGCACACGTACATCATCGACTCGACGATCGCAGATGTGTACCTCGTCTGCAGTGTCGACCGAAAGCTCCTGATCGGTCGACCGGTGATCTTCGTGGTCATCGATGCGTTCAGCTCCCTGATCGTTTCTGTGCATGTCACGCTGGAAGGCCCGGACATGAAACAGGCGAAGATTGCGCTGTACCGCGCGATGACATCCAAAGACAAATTGCTGTCGAACTTGGGGATGTCGAGCCTCCTGCCAGCATTGCCCGCTGGATGCCGTCCGACCTTTGTCTTCAGTGATAGAGGCGAGTTGCTCAGCGACGGCGCGAGATCGATGGCAGAAGCGCTGTCAATCTCACAGAGCCTGGCAGCGCCGTACAGAGCTGACTGGAAGAGCCTTGTTGAGCGCTACTTCGGAGTGCAGAACACGGCAGTCATTCACTGGCTGCCCGGAGCGGTGCGGGAACGCGCGCGCGAGCGTGGTGATCGTGACGTGCGCCTGGACGCGGTTCTTACCGTGAATGAATTCTTGAGGTTGCTGCTGTCGCTTGCGGCCGAGTGGAATTTGACGCACGACATGACCCAGCACGTATCAGGTTCGATGCTACGCGCTGGAATCCCAGCGAACCCAATCAGCTTTTGGCACCACGGCCTTGAGGCTTTTCACGGGGGGCCCAAGTATTTGGAACGCGGCGATGCGGTGCGGCAGTTGCTACCTGCGCAGGACGCACGCATCACGCGTCAAGGCGTCTTTATCGAAGAGAACCTACGGTTTACGCACCCCTGGATGCGCGATGACGACGAATTCTATGGCGCACTTCCCGGAGGCACCGCAACGATCTTCCCTGATCCGGACGACCCGTTGTCGGCATACATGCTGGCGCCCGTGAGCAACGAACTCCACTCGCTTAACTTTGTTGACAAGCGGCGTTACCGGGAGGACGACGCTTCGACCGAGGACATCCGAATGTGCGAGGAGTACCTTGACCTGCTGCGAGGCGATGAAAGGGAGAAGAACAAGCCAATCGTTGACACGCTTCAGGGCCAACGCGACGACATCGTGAAAGAGGCTGCCAAGAAGACCGGTGAAGCGCAGGCTAACGACGCACGCCCGAAGTCGCAGAGAACCGCGAACCAGCGAGCAAATCGGGCGGCATCAATCAGGGCCGAACAAAGCGGGGGCGCGGCTGACGAGAAGAGGCGCGATGAGGTGCTCCGCCCACCCGTCGATGACGCCTGGACCAAGGCGATGGACGAAGCCTTTGCGGAGCCGCGTGAATCATGATCGTCGATGCCAACTACAAGAAAGAAAACATTCCGGTTCGATTTCTCGGGAATCCGCTGATCGAGGCCTTGCCAGAAATTATGGAGCCCATCGCGCTACTCAAGCTACTGGCCCTTAAGCCGAAGCACGACCTGGCTGCGTCCAAAAGGTCTCCAGCTCATGTACGCATCTACGATGTCCCGTGCCTCAAAGAACTCTACGTTCCGCCTCCGGTCGCTATGGAGTTTTGCGTCTCGGTCGATCAGATGCTGCTGAACTCCTACGGGGGGCGCCATCCATTTTCACGCGACACCCAGGAGTGGTTGCACTCTCCCGTTGAGTTGATGCGGATTCAAGGGGCGTTCAGCGACACGCTTCAAGGCATGATCTTTGTCATCGGCGGGAGCGGAATGGGTAAGACGCGCCTCGTTCGCGTTTGCCTTTCTAGGTATCCACAGTGCATCCGCCACACCTCCTACAACGGGAGGGAATTCAATCAGATGCAGGTGGTATCGATCAGTGTTGAAGTTCCTTCCACGGGTTCGTTCAAGACGCTGATGCATCGTCTCTTTGGTGCGCTAGATGATGCGCTGGGCCAGCCCGGTAAACCGGATTCATATGTCGTTGAACATGAAGACAGTTCGGTGGACACGATGCTTCTCAAGTTCGCCGATGCCGCGAAGAACCACTTTCTCGGTCTGATTCATATCGACGACTTGCAGCGGTCACTGGAAGTTCACTCAGGAAAGGCGATTGTCAAGTTCATCATTCAGTTGGCTAGTGTGCTCAAGTGTCCGGTGATCTTCAGCGCTACCGAAGAAGTTACGGCGATGTTTGAAGACATCAAGAAATTCGAAAGTGCGCGACGGGCCATCAAAGAGGGAAGCTTCTACATGCATCAGGCGGCGAGTGCAGACGATCCGTTCTTCTCTCGGCTTTTCGTTGAGGCAATGAAGTGGCAGTGGACGGATGAGCCAATCGCCCCGAGCGAGCCTCTGAAGAAGTTGCTGTTCAACATGTGCGTCGGAATCACAGCGCTCTTCGTCTTTCTGCACACACAAGCGCAAACGCGTGCGCTCATGATTGGGGCAACGGCGCTCAAGCTTGAGCACTACGTCCACGTGTACCGTCATGGTCTTCGCCCGCTTCGCCGTGTACTTCATGCGATTCGGAATGGTCAATCACAGCAGCCGAAGGAGATCGAGGAATTCTTGAAGGCTGTCAGTGATCCTCAGCCCGGCGGCTAATGCGTTGACCTCAATGCTGACTCTTCAGTCGTCGAATTGAAGCCGGAACTGCCGCGCGTATTTCGCCTGGGATGCAGGAAGGAGCAAGTTCAGCATCTGGCGATCATTTTGTTCGAGCCATCGCACTGCCCAAAGGCAGCGGGCCATAACCTGACTGCGCATCATCTTGGGGTTCGCGGTCGTGCACCCCTCAATGGTAAACATGGCGGCGCGGCGACGGACATCAAAGTCTGTAGCTCGCCAGTGCTGCGAGAGCATCTCGTCGCGGCGAAGCCATGCTTGAAGTTCCGACGCTCGCATGCCCGAGGCCTGAGCAGCTTCCGCTACGGTCACGGGCCCCGTCAGGGCGGCGTAAACGGCTTCCGGTGCGCGTGACCTCCGGGGACGATAGTCGTGATCGAAAAGACCGGGTTGACTTATGCGTTCGGTCGCTACCGCGTAGGCGCGGGAAAGAGCTGAATGATCTACTTCTCCGCTGATTCCCAGAAGGACTGCCCACTTCAGTGGATGTGACGCCCGCTCGTCAATGAGGCAACTGGATATCCAACTTTCGTCGCGAAAGCCTTGAAACTGGGAGACGCCGCAGAGCGCAAGTGGGGCAACCTCAGTTTTGTGGACGCGCGCGAGTTCCTCGTCAGTGGCCTTCATGTCGCTCCTGGTGTGGCGCGCTTCATGTAGGCGGGCTCTGACCATCACGACAAGTGCGTCGACGTGAAGTCGTTCGGAGTTGCTTATCCACTGCATAACTGAGGATACCTGGGAAAGTCTCCGCGTCACGGCCACCGCTTCCTGTGGCAACTCGCGAAGTGCGCTGCGTTCGACCCGTACCCAATCAGTGCGCTTCTTGCTTCGCTCCGGAAGATGTACGAGAAGAGCTTGATGGTCAGGGCAGACCCAGACGCCCGGTAGTTGGTGTGAGGTGCGCCAGAACGCAAACCCGTGCTTCGCATACTGAGCTTGTAGGCACTCAATGCAGTGCCGCAAGCGGTGGTCGGTGGTGACTCCGTAGGAAAGGCCGGAATAGGCCTTGGCAAGAACTGACTTTGTCGAGCGAAGACAGGCACCCACGACTTTTTCGCGCCGTGCCGACGACATGAGCGGCAGGTAGGCCCGGAGAACGGTTCGCTCGCGCAGCGTGGTTTCGTTGGCGGCAATGGCGCCGCCGGTAAGCCTTGAAAGCCTTGCTACCCCGACTGGCAAGTCTTGGTGCTTACCCCCCCAAGCGTGGCCGAGCAGTCGCGTTGAGGTTGTTGCCGAGTCTGAGTAGCCGGAACGGAAGTGATACCTGGTGCAGGCGCTGTAGATGGTTTCGTCAGCCTGGATGTCGGGGAAGAACGTCAGCGGCGGGCACGAGTCCGCAATCAACTGCAGCCGCCTCAATGATGAACTTTGTTCCACCACGCCTCGATGACGAACTCATGTACGGATTTGTCGGGCGTTGGGATGCCCGAAGTGGTTTCAAGACTTCCACGCGCTTCATGGTAGCTGCCTTCGGGGCAGCATATGACATGGAATCGGCCCGTCGCTCGCTACCGGTGGAGATCAAGTCGAAGTGCGGCGTCGCTTTGGACATTGGCGCCGCGACGGAGAGGTTGACCCTGTTGCCCTTCTACCGCCCGTTCATGGAGCCAGCGCATGTGAAAGTTCTCTGCGAGCTGCCACCCAGTGGAACTCCAAAGCCGGTTCGTCTGCCCCCAGTCGGGAAGCTCTCGATCTCATCTCCAGCGCTCCGGTATTGCGTGATCTGCTGCGAGGAGCAGTTCAGAACGGAAGGCGTTGTCACGTGGCGTAGGGCTCCCAATCTTCCCGGGGTATCTGCTTGCTGGGCACATGGGTGCCGACTAGGGTCAGTTACCGCGTCCTCGCCAAGTTGGAGGTTTGTCTTCCCGCCTCAGAGCCCGACGGTTCCACCAAAGGCAAGTCAGCGCGAGCAGTGGTATGCAACGCTGGCTCGCGATCACCTGCTTGTTGGCGGCGATGTGCTCACGGCGCACCAACGGGCTGAGGCTTGGAGGGCCGTCATTGGATCAAAAGGTGATTCTGTGCGGTCGGGCACCTTGCGCGCTGCGGAAGCGTTTCGGAAGGCCTATCCGGCGGACTTCTTGGCCCAGATTGGTATCGGGCCTTCCGTCGATGCAGTGGCACAGCGGATACGCCTGCTTGCGAGCGGGCGTCTCGTTGCAAGTCCGGTATTCGCCCTGCTTTTGTCGAACGTCACGCATGGCGGAGGCATCGCCGAATTTCTGCGCGCCGCCACGCGATGCCCCATCGGGGACCCAAGGCCAGACTCTCGATAGGTGCTACGTGCAACAGCCGTGGCAGCCAGCCGGCCGATCGCCGCGCCAAAACTGCGCCAAGGCTAGCTGGCTGGAAGCCAAGATTTTTCTGGAACGGCGGAAAATTGTGCTTGCACACGTGATGGACGGAAAAACGCCGCCCAGAAGCTGCGTGGAGGCGCCCAAGCCATTGATTCTGGGCACGTCTTTGTGCGCGACAAATTTTTCCTGACAGCACGGCTGCCGAAATTGACCAAGAGGCACGGCACCGGCGCCGGTCGTCTGGCCTCAGTTGCAAACCCTACTCTTCGCCACTGATGGTGCACCGCACCATTTGAAGATGCCATCCCTAGATTTGGGGACACAAAAGATCTGCGACACCGACCAATTGCTGTAGGTTCGGAGCTAGCGTTCTGACTTGGCGCCGTGGCCTATAGATTTGTCGTCTGGCACTGCGCCAGGCTCCGGCATCGACGATGAGGCGCTTTAGGGCCATGGCGGAAGTCTCGCTTCGGCGGCCACCAAAGGGCCCAGTGAACCTTATCCAAAATTTGGGACGCCAAACGATTTTCGTCACGCCTTACAAATTAGCGCATTAAACCAATAGGTAAGGGCAATCAATGTCGCGAAGCGTATCCAAGCCATCGATCCTCGTAGCAACCATATTGATCACGGCCCTTTTGGGCGCATGTAGTACGCCCGGCGTTCCGCCGAGAGGTTACACCCTCAATTCGACCCTAGCCGGAGGTTTGGCCGCTGGGCCAACAGAATTTTCTACGAATGTCGCATACGACGGAAGTACGGCAGTTAATGTTCCGCTGTTGGTACCACCCGGACGGCTTGGTTTAGAACCGGAGCTAACACTTCAATATTCATCTGCAAATGGAGACGGAGTAGTCGGTTTCGGTTGGATGATCACCGGAATCTCAAGAATATCCGCATGCCGTGAAAGTCCATCATCTGAAGGCAAAAATCTTCGCAACACCGGGTACTGCATTGACGGAATGCACTTACGACGAGTTGGCCTGACATATGAATATAGAACGGAAATCCAGTCGTTCAAAAGAATAGTGGCAACATTTGTCGCAAACACCGTTGATCCTGTCGCGTGGACCGTTACCAGAGCCGATGGGTCAATAGACACCTACTCGTATCCAACCTTAGACCAGGCAAGCAAAAGTATCTGGGCAATTACCCGAAGGCAAGACGACGCCCAGAATTTTATCGCCTACCAATACAATGATGAAGGGCAAATTACTTCGATCAGATACACCGGAAATGATTCATTGAAACTAGCACCGAAACGAGAAGTAAAGTTTATCTATGAAGAGCGAAATTCCGCCCGGGATATCCAAATTGTCGGTGGAGTTCAGCATATCAGTCGTAGGCTGAGGCAGGTCAATACACTTTCACCTACTGGACTATCCGATGCCGAGGGTGATGTACGCGTAGTTAAAAGCTATGGGTTAAGGTATAGAGAATATTCCGGCGAGTCTCCACTTGCCAGTCGACTTGATATCTTGA
>JANXWC010000209.1 GCA_025351355.1 Hyphomicrobiaceae bacterium | reverse complement strand
GAGACCGACGCGGCAACCGCCTCGATCCCACCAGCCATATCGACACATCTCCACCCGCTGATTCGGGCAGACTCTCTGAATCACACGCCGAGTCACA
Organism: Hyphomicrobiaceae bacterium; assembly: GCA_025351355.1. Classification (GTDB taxonomy): domain Bacteria; phylum Pseudomonadota; class Alphaproteobacteria; order Rhizobiales; family Hyphomicrobiaceae; genus JABFRJ01. The sequence continues at coordinate 10,551 of JANXWC010000209.1, read as the reverse complement.
CGGTCAATAAAAATCGACGGAAAAATCTGATGGATGGTGAGGGCTAGGCAGACACCACCGTTGCGCACAGTGTCGGAGTGTGCGAGTTGGCGAAGCGTAACGCCGCCGGTTCATCTGCGGATTGCGACGGAATCAATCCAACACATTCGCGAGCCCTGCGCATCGATGTCCGTGCTGCCTATCGTCATGCCGATATTCGTCTTGATCGCGCTTGGCTACGGCGCGGCGCGAGCGGGTTTGCTGTCCGACACGACACAGCGGGGAATCTCCGAGTTCGCGTTCAACTACGCGATGCCGGCGTTGCTGTTCCGTGGCATCGCGGGTGCCGGCGCGCTCGCACCGGGATCGGTGCGCATTGCGATAGCCTACTTCGTTAGCGCCGGCATGGTGTGGCTGCTGGCGACGGTGGTGACGCGGGTCGTACTGCGGCGCCCGGCAGTGGATGCAGCGACCGTGGCCATGACATCATGCTTCGGCAACGTGGTGATGATCGGCATCCCACTGACATTGGCGGTGGTCGGCGAAGCGGCGGCGGCTCCGATGGCCATCTTGCTGGCGCTTCATTCTCCGTTGATGTGGATTACGGGCATCCTGCACCAGCAATCAGCGGAGCGGAACGGCGGAAGCTCTGGCGCCCGCATGATCGTCGATCTGTTGGCCGAATTGGCGACCAATCCACTGCTGATCGCGATTGCCGCTGGCGTGGCATGGCGCCTGACCGGTTTGAAGATGCCCGCGATGATCGACAGCCCGGTGGCGCTGCTGGCGCAGGCAGGCGTGCCGTGCGCGCAGGTGGCGCTTGGTGCGAGCCTGACCCGATTTGCGATCAAAGGCCAAGTGCCGACCTTGGGTGCGGTGCTGGCTTTGAAGTTGCTGGCCTTTCCGGCCATCACCTACGCCATGGCCGTAATGTTCGGCTTGCCGCGCACGGCGTTGGAAGTGGCTGTCATATTCGCTTCGATGCCGGCGGGCGCAAATGCCTACCTGTTTGCCCAACGCACCCAACGTGTAGTCAATTCCACATCGGGCGCCATTGCGCTCGGCACGTTGCTGGGGGCGGTGACGGCCACGTTGATCATCGCCAGTTTCGGCTGGCTGCTTCAATAAGCGATGGCTCAGGCGGCGATATTCGACCGGGGCACCAAGGGCAGCGGTGTTGTTGTCGGCGTCGCTTGCACGGGAGCGGCTGTCGCCCGCGATTTTGTATCGGCTGCCTTGAGGCTTTCGATCTCGGCCAGCAAGCGGTTGACCTGCATCTCTGCCGTATCGAGCTTAAGGGCGGCGGCCGTCTGCGTCTCGGAGATATGTCCAGCGCGATCATTTGCATCGGAGATCACGGCCGCCAGCTTGTCGAAATCGACGCTTGTCACGAGCTTAGCGTGGCGTTCGGCCGCTACCGCCTTACGTGGTCTTGCAGCTGCCTTTAGAGCCGGTCGCCCAATGCCGGCGCGGGCAGGGCGACTGCGACGCCGCCAGAGGAAGCGGAGGGCTAACAGCACGAAGGCCAGTCCCGCCACGACGCCGGCCAATTCGACGTAAGTCTCGATGACGGGGATTTCGAAGTTTGCGAGCACGATTGGGTCTTCCTGGTCCGGAAGTTGGAATTTGGAAGCGTTTCGCTATCTCTGCGCACACTAATCGTATTATGCAACTGTTACCTAACCGCCTGCAGGACATGCAGCGCAGACAGTGCACGTGGCGGCAGGAATAAGCGGAAACAAGTTAACAACTGGTAAATGTCCGTGCCGCGTCTGCACGTCTTAAGGATTCGCAAGAGGCTGACAAGCGCGCGAACCGGATCCCAACACGTTACAGAGAGGTACTGTCAGCGACTCTCGTTGGCTGGCCCCCAAGCCCATGCGACGACCGGGTGGCAACGCGGTGGCGCGCAAATTAGCCAACCGCACGGCTGCGGCAAGCCGCATGCGCGGCTCGGCTGCCGCCGCCACCAGCGCTCCGCCTGAAACGGCGGACGTGCGTGTGGTCGTGCCCGCCAGTGGCGATTTAATGCCGGCCACGCCGACAGCAGGTGCGTGTTGCGGTTTGGTCGCCGGGCCGAGGCCGCGGAATCGATAATGGCCAGTCATCTGGTCGACGAACAGCGCGTCCTCCAGTTGCACGCCCCAGCCGCGATTGTGCGCAATCATCGGCCGCCCCGTCGGCGCTATCTCGTCAGTGACAATTGCGATGTGCGCCGTAGACGATTTGTTCTGTGGCCGGTAGTAGGTGACGATATCGCCGGGCCGGTAATCCTCGATGTAGGGTGACACTGCCAATTGTTCGCCGTAGGTGGCGAAAAATTTCCTGAGCAGCTCGGTGCGGCGATGATCGATATTGGGGTCTGAGCCGGCGGCGCGACTGAGGTGAACGAGTTCCTGCAGGTCGATGTCGAGCGCCCGATAGGCTCGGATCACCACATCAGTACAGACGCCGAACTGCATCGGCACGTCGCCGCGGGGATAGGCAATCGTCATGTAAGCGGCGTTGTAGACCACCAGTTCCTTGGTTTGTTCCTTGGCTGCGGCGGACAGCGCAAGCCCGAACCGCTCGGGGTCTTCGGCGAGGCCGGGGTCGGCGCTGATCGGCACGACATTGCGGCGGGTCTTGGCGCCAGCAAGCAACCCTGGCTCGGGACGACACAATTTGCTGTCATGCGTTGCATCAATTGGTGCCAGCGCAGGTGCGATTACCGTGGCCGCTTCCGGCGGCCGAGCGAATGGAGGCGCGATCAACCCTGCCACCCGATCGGGAACGGGTAGTTGCTCCAGAACAAGTGCCGCCAAGCCTTCCGGCGGCCGGGTAAACGGGGGTTGGGACACGCTCACGTCGTCGGAGAGACGGGGCACAACGGACTGCAGGTCATGAACTGCGATCGGTACGGCGAAGGCCAACCGCTCCGGCTGTCTTACGAAGGGTGAAGCGTCGGCAACGGCTGCCATCTCAGTTGCCATGAGACCGACGGGCGGCGCAACCGACATGCGGGTTTCCGATTGCAACCGCGATTGCATGGCTAGCGAAGCCAAGGCCAGCGATTGCGGCAATCGAAGCGGTCTCGCAGCCAAGCGGGACAACCATGAACGCGGTGGCGATTTCAACTTGTCGAGGGCAGCAAGGCTTGCAGCATCTGCCGGCGCCTCTGCCGCGGCCACCTCCACTTGCTCGGACGGGGACGAACTGGCGGACGCGACAAGCGAAATCTGCACATTGCGTTTGGATTCGGGCAGCGACTGGAGCGCCAAATTCGCCGTTGCGCGAGACTGAGGCAACCGACCAAAGCGCGGTATTACCGCTGCGCGCGCGACGGCCGCTGTTTTCGATGGGGTCGAATTCAATTCCGACGTGCGTGACACCTGCCGCGGCGGCATAGCAAGCAGCAAGCTGGCCATCACGAATACCGGCACCAGCAGCAGTGCCGCCGTTATCTGCTCGCTGCCCCAGCGGATATGCTGCTGCGGAATTTCAGGCTTGTGCAGCGGCAACGGATGATCCGGCACGACCGGCGTACTGTCGCGAGCCGTGCGGGACCGCGAGGCCAGCAAATCGGGAACGTTATCGGCGGCCGCCGCGGCCTGCGGCTGTGGGGCAGACGAGCACATTGCAAATGGCAAAGCCGTGTCAGCCTTATCAGCCGCCGCTCCCGGAACTCCTGAGGCAGTCGCAGCGGCCATGACTGCATGATCGACGACCGGACGCTGCCGGTGCAACTGACGGCGGCGTTTGCTCGACTTGCTCGCTTGGTGCGGGCGCTGCTTTCTCACGCATACCCTCGAACGCAATACACTTGAACAATCGCTAGCCTTAGCATGAGCTAGCCTGTCAGCCTCCCGCACCAATAGCGCCTGCAGCCGGCCATCGCCGGTCGCGCCATCGATCCGCTCAGACTTTTCAACATATAGAAATAATCGGGCGTCGGCAATCGGTTACGGCGTTAACGTCGGGCAGTCTATGATGCCGATCAGCCACGGCGGTACGGATAGCACCGCGCGGGATCAAGCGTCAGCTTAGTATGTTCGGCCAACAGGCGGATAGCGTCGCTGTAAGTTGCATAGGGGTCGGCATTCGCCTTGCCGACGATGACGGGCCTGAAACCGCGCGTATCCATGCCTTCCGGCGGCAACATCGCAGTCACCAGTGCGGTTCCGTCCTTGTCGCGCAAGGTGAGGAACCGCGGCATGCTTCGCTGGATATGGCCCTTCAAGCCAATTTTCTGTTCGATCGCGGGCAGCGACTTGGGCGGCGCGTAGGACTGGACCGCCTTGTCGTAGGCATCGCGGAAGAATCGCTCGACCGCGTGATCCATTTCCTGAGATTCACGCGTGGCCTCGCCGACCGTTTCAATACGGAACCAAGTGGCTGCGCCTGCATCACATACGTACTGCATAAGCACCCCGGTGTTAACGCGGACCCGACCGCACGCTGACTGCTCCTCAACCTAGGCGACTTCCGCGCTGTTACAAGAGCGTATCGCCACAAGCACATTGTCTCGCGCGCGTTGGTCGCGCAGAGCAGCGTCTCAGGCGTTGGTCACGACTGGCGGCGCAACCAAGGTGCTTGCCAAGCTGCTTCGTCACATGCGCTTGGTCGGATGGGGCGGTCACTTCGAGGAAAGCAAACGATTAGTACCCGCTTGATCGAACCCCGTTCGAGCCCGCATGCCTTGCGCCGTCTCGCCTTGCACTCGGAGCCTCGCGAGACCGGTATCGCTTTTCGTTTTCGCCAAATTACGACCGGTTGGATCGCATATCAATGCATGTTGGTGATAAAGTGGCTGCGGCAGTTCGAGCAGGGCTCGAAATCGGCTGTTGCTCGGCTAGCAAAATTGAACTCCGCCGTATGTTATCATCGATAGGAAAGTCGCAAATGGACGATTTGCACAAGGACTTTCCGCCAAGCGGCAGAATAGTAATTAGTATGAGGCAAATGAACACGTATCTACAGCTACGGACTGCCTCTCTTGGCTTCTGCTGGAGGACACGTTAGCTTCCCGTCCCCTGACCGCGCCGCCGCTTGCGGTGGGATACTATAGACTCGGATGAATGCCGTTGTGCTGCCGCGCAATGCCGCAGTGCCAAACGAGCTGAGTTAGCATCCCATTTGCAACCGACCTAACCTGCCTATCGATCTCAAAGCCAAAGGCGCAGTGATGTCAGACTTTACCAACCGAGCCGTACTTGTGACCGGCTCCGCCCGGCGGCTAGGCCGGGCAATCGCCCGACATCTTGCGGCGGAAGGGTGGGATGTCGGCATTCACTTTCTAACCTCATCGAAGGACGCCTCTGAGTTTGCCGACGAATTGAAATCGATGGGGCGGAAATGTTGCCTGTATAAATGCGACCTCCGGTCGGAAGCCGACATTCAGACAATGGTCAATACCTTCAAGACAGACTTTGCCACGCCGATCCTGCTGGTCAATTCCGCGTCAATTTTTAAGCGCGACAGAGTGGAAACACTCGACGCTGAAATATGGGACGACCATATGAGAGTGAATGCACTAGCGCCGACGCTGCTCACTAAATATTTCTGCGCCTCAGTGACTGCAGACGCCAATGTGATCAACATTCTGGATCAGAAAGTTTCGTGGCCGACGCCGGATTTCTTCTCTTACACGGTCAGCAAGACCGCATTGGCGACAATAACGCGACTGCTGGCTATGGAGTACCATGGGCGTTGTCGCGTCAATGCCGTCGCCCCCGGCTTGACGCTTCAAAGCGGCGATCAGACAGCCGAGGAATTCAAACGCGTGCACTCCAACACACCGCTCGGCGTAGGACCCACCGTCGATGAGATCTGCCAAGCCGTGTCTTTTCTTGCAAATGCACGATCGGTTACGGGCCAGATAATTACTATCGACGGCGGCCGCCACTTGTTGCGCCCCATCGCGCCGTTCAACGACCTGCCCAAGGAATAAAGCTTATGATTGCCGCTGAAAACGACAATACGCTTGAAGTGCGGATACGAGATTTGAAACTCGATTTTTTTATCGGCGTGCTTCAATCAGAGAAAGGCAGGCGCCAACCCGTCAACATCAATATCTGGTTGGCGACCAGCTGCGACTGGCGGCACACCGCAGATGATATTTCAGCATACATCTCATACGCCGATATTGTTGCAGGCATTCGCGCGATTGCGGATGGCAGCAAACACATAAATCTTGTGGAAACGCTTGCTGAGAAAATATGTGATATTGCTTTGAATGACGCGCGCGCAACCCGTGTCCGTGTGACGGTCGAAAAAACGACGATAATACCGGAAGCAACCGCCGTTGGCGTAACACTGCAGCGATCGCGTTGACTGACTCCTTGCTGCTTTAATGTCGATGCGATTGCAATCCTCGGGGGAGGCATATCATGCTTGAAGAAGTCAACGCCATCAGCGACAGGGCCTTGTTCGTGCCGAGATGGGTGCGCTGGTTGGGACTGATCTTCATTGTTTTATTACTGTTCTGCTCGCTGGCCATCCTTTTTCTCGGCGCCTATGAAATGCGCCATCCAGATTGGATTGCGCCAGCCTTATCAGTGCTGCAACTCTCCGGATTGGCGGCATTCGTCATGCTCATCGTATTTTTTGTCGATCGCGGACAAAATAAGCAAACAATTGGATCCTTGATTGATCAGTTCCTGGTTGCCGATATTCCAATGAATTTAGAAAAAATTGAACATAAACAAGGCAATTTCCATGCATGGCAAAAAGGTAAAATACCCTACACGCGCATGACTACAAAAACAAAACTTAAGGTATCGCACGACCTCGGTACAAATACCGCCTATTATCTTGTCGAGGCCCTCGGAAAAACAACGGTTATCCAGACCCAAGCCAGTATCAAACGGTTCAATATAGTACTGTACCTTCCCATGACGAATGAAACTCCGCGCCTGTCCGCGGTCGAAATTTTTGCCGCGTTCGAGGACACGATTTCAGGCGCCAAGGACGCCGGCTATCATATTGGTACGGCGGCTGAAACCATCGCCGCTTCGAACTATTTGCCTCCGGGTTTTCCGTGGCCTGACTGCTATACCCTGCCTCTGCATTTGAACAAAAAAGACGGTTATCTCTACAATACCTCAGAGCGCGAGCATATTGCACAAGATATGGCGATCATGGTTGCCGCGTTTATTCACGAAGGCACCCGAAAGGGCCGCATGTAAGGGCTGCGGAAACGGAATTTTCTGTCGAAATTGCTCGAGGATGCGATGCCCAAGGCGCTAATCCTAACCTCTTTTGTCGGCATCTTGGGCGAATCGTCGACCGGCGGCGTGTCGCGATTTCTTCGTAACACGGCTGACGCGTTGGCCGCTATTGGCTGGGAAACCTCCATCCTTGCCCCGCTGGGATCACCCAACCTCGATGGATCTACCCTCTTCGGGGTGCGCGGCAACCTGCAGCCAACATCGTCGGCAAAAACCCAGGTCGACTTCTGGCCGGTCGTCAGAGGTTCCGGATTGTCCAATGCCTGCCGGCAAGCCCATCAAATGCAGGATCAATTCGATGTCATCCTGAATCTCAATCACGATTGGCTGCCCTATTACCTCGATGGACTTTTCCGAACGCCGTTCGTACACGTGCCCAACCTTTGCTTTTCCGATGCGGCCACCGACGACCTGATCCGCGAACGGGCGCAGGCATCGCCCGCCCATGTAAGGTTTTTAAGCACCTTTCAGCGACAAATCTTCAAGGCGGGGCATTCGGGATTAATGCCGTTCGGGCTGCGCACGTCCGAGTATGAGCTCGGCGCTGGAGAGGGCGGCTACTTGGCCTGGGCAGGGCGGATCGCGCCCGAAAAGGGACTTGAAACTGCCGCGTCCTGGGCGTCCGCGTGCGGTCTCAAACTCCGCGTTGCTGGCGGCGTGCACGATCCGATGTATTGGGAAACCATTTGTCGCGAGCATTTGGAAACAATCGACTATCAGGGATACCTGTCCGACGCGGAGTTGCGAAAGCACTTCGGTGATGCGACAGCGCTACTGCAAACACAGGCCTTCGACGAGGCGCTTGGCGTCATAACGATCGAAGCTTTGCTTTGCGGCGCCCCTGTCATAGCGATCAATCGCGGCGCCAACATGGAACTGATCACGCACGGATCGAACGGCTTTCTGGTGCCTCAGAACGCCAGCGACAACGACGTTGCCGAGGTCATAAAGTCGGTCACCGGACTGAGCAGGAGCAACTGTCGGGCAAGCGTCGCGGCACGTTTCTCCATTGATGCCATGGCGGCAGGCTATCAAAATTGGTTCGCGACAATCGGATGACCCCCGGCGACCGCAGTCGGCTACCCGTTCGATCATTGAGCGCAGATTTTTGCCACTGCCCGGACCAAAACATAGTCCGCAATGAAGACTTCGGCCCCAATAAAACTATAGTTGAGCTTTGATTTGAGCAACGGATAGGGATTGCCCAGATTGGAAACCACGACGTACGCCTTGCCATCGGGGGCCAGCCATTGCGGCAATTGCTGCACAAATCTTTGCAGCAATGCACCACCTTCGTCGCACAGCATCATATCCTCTTCTGCCGTTTTTCCGCGAATATCGAGGAGCGGCGGATTGAAAACTATGACGTCATACCTTTTTGGCGGCAACGCATCGAATAGATCGGAAATAGACTGCGAAACACTGATGTCGTTACTTTTTGCGTTGCTGGAAAATGCATTGATCGAAGCGGTTGATATATCGGTTCCATGGCATTCGGCTAGATTGAATTTACCCGCCAGGCCCAGCAACACCGCACCGGAGCCGACGCCGAGTTCCAAGACACTGTCGGTGCGACGGAACTCCTGGGTCAGCAAATGAGAGAGTGAAAATTGACTGCTTGAGCCGAGACTCGCGTGATACACATGGCTTGGGCATTCTATATTATTTCCCGCCACATTATATTGTTTGCGAACTGCCTGTCGCTTCACATGAAGGTTGTGGTTTTTTAATAGTTGCGGATCGTTCGAAATCGACTTGGCAAGCAAATCCTCAATTGCGGTTTGCGCCATCTTCGCGCTTGCGCGGTTTCGAGAGGGTTTGCCATTCATTTGGTGTCTCTGTTTCAAGCCGTTTAGCAGCCGCTCGAACTGCCCATCGCTCTGTGTACCGCTTTTTCGTTGCATTTGCGATAGGCCGTGCAGCGCCGTGTCGGAGCGGGAGAATCAGGCAACGCCGGCGCGCAGCAGATCGTGCACGTGCAGGATACCGACAGGTAGCCCGTCGTCGACGACGAACATCTGCGTGCGTTTCCTGGAGTTGAAATGCTCCAGTGCGGCAGACGCCAACGTCACCGGCGTCAAGGTGTCCGGTTTGCGCGTCATTATATCGCCGGCCCGCATCTGCAACAGCCCGCCCGACATGTGGCGCCGCAGATCGCCGTCGGTGATCATGCCGCCAAGCCGCCCGCCCGCGTCGACGACGCCGACACAGCCGAACGTTTTGCGCGTCATGATCAGCAACGCGTCGGCCATCAGCATGTCTGCCGCCACCAGCGGCATGGCATCGCCCTGATGCATGAGATCGCGGACATACTTCAGGCTGGCTCCGAGCTTACCGCCGGGATGGAAAATCTTGAAATCGTGCGCTGAGAAGCCCTTGGCCTCCAGCAGTGCTACCGCCAGCGCATCGCCGAGCGCGAGTTGCATCGTCGTCGACGTGGTCGGCGCAAGGCCATGCGGACACGCTTCCTTGGCCTTCGGCAACTCAAGCACAACGTCGGCTTGCGAGCCCAGCGCCGACGTGGCCTTCGAGGTTATGGCGATCAGCGGCACGCGGAAGCGCCGCGAGTACGTGATGATATTGCCAAGTTCGACTGTTTCTCCCGACCAGCTCAATGCGATGACCGCGTCGTCGGCGGTCACCATGCCGAGATCGCCGTGGCTCGCCTCAGTCGCATGCACGAAAAATGCCGGCGTACCGGTCGATGCCATGGTCGCCGCGATCTTGTTGCCAACGTGTGCGCTCTTGCCGATTCCGGTGACGACGACGCGCCCCTTGGCATTCGCCAACGTGACAACTGCGCGCCCGAATGGTTCAGCCATGCCTTGCGCCAGCGCGGACTTGAGTTGCCCCAGTCCATCGTATTCGACTTGCAGCGTGCGCGCTGCCGACGCAATCGCCGCCGCGGCTGCTGTCTCGTGTGTGCGTTCCGTCATTTTCAGCCGTATTCCCTGTTCGTTTTCGAAGTCGAGAATCTCGATCAAAGTCGGTGTTATACGCTTTTCAACTGTTAGCGGCAGCGTTGCATACAGCCATGCACACTTCGATTGTCCCAGACTTCTCAGCAGCAGATCGCGAATGCCTCAGCTACCCTACGCGCTCGCGACTGCTTTGTTGAGCGGGTGGTGTTCCCGCATCGTCTACCGCGACTATGGTGTCCACGCTAACATGGCAATGTAATTCTGACGCTGCCGTGCCACGCCTTCACGCCACCGCGCGACTCTCCTCTGCTTCGCGCTACCGCGCGAGCGGGGCTCGGTTCCTTTGTGCGCCTGCGCGCACGGGTCCCACACCCCACTGGAGGGACGCGTCCCTCCAGACCACCCGCGATTTTTCCCCTCTCCCCGCGCGCGGGGAGAGGGTG
>JANXWC010000138.1 GCA_025351355.1 Hyphomicrobiaceae bacterium | reverse complement strand
CGAACGGCAGACGTTGTCGGACCACGTCGAGACGAAGACACGCTCGACTGCCCGTTTGATTGTCTGTGTGATCCTACCCTTCGCGGCCGGATATTTCGTCTCTTACCTGTTCCGATCGATTAATGCCGTGATCGCTGGTCCGTTGGTCACCACCTTCGATTTAAGCCCGGCTGCGCTTGGTTTCATGACCTCAGCCTACTTCCTTGCCTTTGTCATTCTGCAACTACCGCTCGCCAGGGCCATAGATCGCTTCGGGCCACGCCGCGTGCAAGCGACGCTCATGCTGGTCGCGGCCCTTGGTGCTGCCATTTTTGCGCATGCGAACAGCTTTCCCGTGTTGTTGATCGGACGGCTCCTGATCGGGTTCGGTGTCGCCGTTGCCCTCATGACAGGCCTAAAGGCCATTGTAATCTGGGTGCCATCGGAGCGGATCGCACTGGCCAATGGCGGATTGATTATGCTCGGTGCTCTTGGTGCCGTTGCCGCTACCCTGCCGGCCGCAACAATCATCGAAAGCTACGGCTGGCGAAGGTTGTGCGAATTGCTGGCAATTTTGTGCGCGCTCGTTGCCATCTTCGTCTTCTTTGCAGTGCCCGAGAGGCCACGAGGTACGAAAGCATTGACCCAGAGGATCAGCCTCGCTCACATTTATCGGGATCGCCGATTTTGGCGGATCGCACCGCTCTCTGCGAGCATTGTTGCCACGTCGTGGTCGTTGCAAGGATTGTGGGCCGCACCTTGGCTGAGCGAGGTCGAGGGCTTTGCCCATTCGAGTGTGGTCAATCATCTGTTTGCCATGGCCGTGGGCCTGAGCGTTGGCGCGATGAGCATGGGGATCGCTGCTGATCGGCTGCGCCGGCATGGGATTTCGGCGATGAACATCTTGGCTACAACGGGAGGTCTTTCCATAGCGGCGCAATTGGCCATCATTCTGCGCTGGCCGCTTCCTCCAATTCTGTCCTGGACCACTATTGCGATTGCGGGTGCGGCGACCGTGCTCAGTTTTGCGAGCCTTTCGGACCTGTTCCCGAAAGAATGCTCCGCACGTGCCAATGCAGCGTTGAACCTGTTGCACGTCGGTGGCGCGTTTCTGCTTCAATTTGCCATCGGTTTCATCGTAAACCTGTGGCCTGATGAAAGCGGTCAACATCCAGCGGAGGCATATCAGGTAGCATTCGCGACTATTCTCATTCCGCAAATCGCGTCATTGATATGGTTTCTGGTCGGCGATGTAAGGGGGATACCGATTTTTGCTGCACATCCGCGGCACCGTTCTCGTCACGGTCCTCCGTCTGTCGATCTAACAATTTACGAGGTAGCGTTCAACGACTGGGGGCGCCGCGTACAAGCAGCGCGAGGTCAAGCTCGAAGTTGGCGGTTGGCAGCGGGCGGATCAATTGCGCTCTCTCTGACGCTCGCCGGCGGTCTTACCTACGCGATTGACCGCCGCGACGATGGCTCGATTCACGTTATGAACGTAGGCGACATCTCGCCAAGAACGACTCATGCTACGGCTGAAAACCAGGACGAGAGACGGTTCCAGCTAACCCATCTTGGATCGGCTTATGCCCCCAATCAATCTCGAATTCAAAATCCACCGTTCGATCAGCGAGCGGACTGGTCCGGTCGAACCATTGAGACAGAAAGACGAGGTCGTCCTCAATGAAAAAATCAAAAAAGCACCTCGACGCCTCCAGAGCGTCACGCCGACGACAATTAGTAAGTCGATTGGCCCTTCCAGCAGATATTGGAGATATTGCTGAAGCGTCTACTGTCAAAAGCGTGCTCGACCAAGCGCATCGCGAGACCAGTTACAATCACCCGTCCGGAATCGATGTCGCGCTATGTATCCCAATCGACAAACATTGTTCCTGCTCATTACGTGACGGCAAACCTCTATTCGCGACGATGGTCTCCGGTCGTCGCGAACATCCTAATCGGATGATACGGCGATCTCAGCTTAAGGAGATAGTTCCACTGGCGGATACGACAATCTACGAGATGGAGCAGCGCGGTGAGTTTCCGCGACGCTTCTATCTGACACCACGCTGTGTCGTCTGGGATCTTGGCGAGGTCGAAGCCTGGGTCGTCGAGCGCCGCCAGGCCTCAGACACTGCGAATGTGAAGCGCGCGCCGACCCCGGATGTCCGAAGGCGACGGACGCGACCGGTGACGCGATAGCATCCTCCGGTCAGTGCTGGATGATTGGTGGATTGAGGTTGGGCGTGCGCTTCCGGCCCGCCACCCAGGCGTCGATCATATTGGCCCACTCTTGCAGCATGTGGCGGCGCTGCGGCTCGTACTCAGCCTTGTTGTAAACGCCGCGGGAGGTTCGGTTGTCCTCATGCGCTAGACACTTTTCGATCCAATCGCTGTTGAATCCAAGCTCATTGAGCAGCGTCGATCCGGTGCGCCGAAGATCATGAACTGTAAATGGTTCAAGTGGCAGATCATTCAACTTCGCTCGCTCTAAGACCGAATAGGTCACGCGATTGAGGGTAGCTCGCGACATGGGTTCATTGGCCTCGTAGCGTGACGGCAGCAGATAGCGCGAATTGCCGGCGCAGGTTTTCAGCGCAACCAGGATGTCGAGGGACTGCGTGGATAGATAAACATTGTGTGCTTTGGAGCGTTTCATGCGCTCCTTTGGTATCGTCCAAACGGACGCCTCGAAGTCGACCTCATCCCACGTCGCATCCTGAAGCTCGCTCTTGCGCACCATGGTCAGAAGCACCAGGCGCAGTCCAAGTCGGATGGTCGGTAACGTCGGCACGTGTTCAAGCTGACTGAACAGGATGCGAATTTCCGCGGGAGATAAAAAGCGATCCTTAGGCACGAAAGTCGCGATCGATGCCGGCCCCACTTCGTCGGCCGGGTTTGCGACCTTGTCGCCGTGCAGGATTGCGAAACCGAAAATTTGCTTGATAATATCGCGGACATGAATAGCGGTGGCTGGCGCGCCGCGATCCTTCACCTTTCCGCACAGTACCCGCAGGTCGTCGGGGGTGACTTCCGTCAGCTGGCGGTTCTTCCAGGCCGGCAGGATGTCACGATCGAAGATGGCTTTGCGCATGGCGCGCGTGCTGTCCGCCATACGCGCTTCCTGGAACCAGCGCTTCCCCGCCGTCGCAATCGTCGGCGCGACCTCAGCCCGGCGCTTTT
>JANXWC010000106.1 GCA_025351355.1 Hyphomicrobiaceae bacterium | reverse complement strand
GCTGAGGTCTACGCCGATATCTGCTCGATTGTGGCAACCGGCCGCCTCAACGGCCGGACCGCAATGGCAGCCATAACCCAAACCCTCGCCGCTGGCGCCGCGACCGCTGCGGCTTCATAGGGTATGGGGTGAGCAGTTACGAACTCAACTTACAAGTTGGCGAATGGGCGACTAGATCGTGAATGTTCACAAGGAGTGAGAAAACAGAACGAGGACGAGCCGACAGGCCCCGTTCTGTGTCCTCACCCTAAGGTCTGCTCCCGGACGGATACCGACCGTCAGAACAATACCGTCCGCACACGACAGTTGTGCCGAGGCGACGGTCCGCTTCTGGGATCGAGCACGGGGCGCCGACGTCGACGGCACTGGCGAGTGATCTTCACGCTGGCCACCGACGAAGTGAACCGTTACCGACTGTCAGGCCGTCGACGAGACGGGCCGGGAGCACGCATCGTGCGTATGTAAAAAAGACGGCAGCTTTCGAGCCTATTGCGTCGGCCTTCGCAGATCGATTTGGATGGCGCACAGAGTTGGCTCTCAGACCGTTGCCGCTTCCTGTTCCACGCAGATCGCCGCGGAGTCATCTTTGCTCAATGGTTCATCGAGTAGTGTGCAACGCGCGAAATTCGTCGCCCCGGTCGGTGTCTTCTGAAAATGTTTGCACGTTCGGCACACGCCGAATTGTTTGCCACCGTTGCGGGCGATGGCGCGCGTGAGGGTGTCGCGTAGCAGACCGACCACAGTCTCCAGATTTAAAGTGCGCGTCGCCGCGAAGTCGGCTGCGAGATTCGTCAAAGGATCGACGTCGAGTGCTGAACGGCCGTGCGTCGTCAACTCGAGATCGACCGAGCGCTTGTCGCGCGCGCTTTGCGTCCGGGCAATGAAGCCCTTCTCTTCAAGCGAGATCAGCGATTGCGAGACAGTGCCACGCGTCGAGCCGAGATAGTCGGCGAGGGCTGCTGGCGTGCGCGAGAAACGGTTGGCGCGCGCGATATAGCGCAACGCTTCCCACTGCACGGGATTGAGACCGTGCTCGCTCTCTCCAGAGCGCACGAGGCGATCCAGGCGGTCGATCAATTGGGCGGCCTCGACGGCCAATGATGTGTGCGACATGATATCGAGTCGATATTAAACATTGACGACTGGTGCGCATTAGTAGTAGCGTATCGCTATCATTAGTTCAACCCGGAATCTCGCCATGACCCTTTCTCGTACTCTTGCATCAGCGTTCCTCGTGGCGACCTTGCTGCCGCTGCCCGCCACAGCCCACGACGTCACCACCGCGGCTAATGCCAAGATCCGTGTGTCGTTCGACATCTTGCAAGCGAAAGCCGAAACGGACGGCAACAAAGTCACGTTCATCATGACGACGCGTGGCACGGCAGGCGCTGAGAAGCCCAAGAAAACAGGCACATTTGCGGGTTCACAGGTCTACGCCTACGTCTGGCCGACCAAGGTCGACCCGGAAACCGTGGGCTTTGAGAAGGGCGCCGGCATCCTTGCCGCGGCCGTCACAGCGCATCCCGACTTCAACGACGAACCGCTGTTCGAGAATAATGGCGCCAGGTGGCATTTCCATTGGGTCGTGTTGACCAAGGACCCAGCCTGCGGTCCGGCCGCACTGAAGGTGAAGGACATCGAGGCCGGCACCAAATCGAAGCTGCCGAAGACATGGCCGGGCGTGCCGATCCTGATTGATAGCCCCGGTTACAAGCCGAACTTCAAAGCCAACACGGTGAAAGTCACCGTGCCGTTCGACAGCGCCGACGTGGCCTCCAGCGTCTCGTTTGATGGCGTGACGAGCGCGCTCAAGGTCAACGGTAATCTGCACGCGCCGCTGCTCTGCGTCAGCGACGTGTTCAAGATCGGCTCGGGTGATCTGTCGCTACCGGGCAAAGCGATGCCTGCGAAGAAGTGAACTTAGAGCAAGGATATGTTGCCATGTCTGCACCTTCTATTCCCGGCTATCGCCTGAACGATCCGGCACTCCCACGTTCCCCGCTATCGCAGCGCGATTTTGACGAACTCAAGGGATCACTCCTGTTCGGCGCCGACGATATCGCGGCCCTACGCAAGGCCCACGGCGTCGTATCGGATCAGATCGAAGCCGTCCTCGACGTCTGGTATGGTTTCGTTGGCGGGACGCCGCATCTGCTGGCGTATTTTGTCGACCCGACGACGAGCCAACCTAATGGCGACTATCTGGCCGCCGTGCGAAAGCGGTTTGCTCAATGGATTCTCGACACCTGCGCGGCGAACTACGACGACGCGTGGCTCGCGTGGCAGGACGAGATCGGCCGGCGCCATCATCGCATCGGCAAGAACAAGGCAGATGGCGTTTCCGCCGCGCCGCACATTCCGATGCGCCATCTTCTCGCACTGGCCGTGCCGATCTCGGTGACGATGAAGCCGTTCTTCGCCAAGAAGGGGCATTCCGCCGCTGATGTTGACGCCATGCATGCTGCTTGGACCAAGTCGGTATTGCTGCAGGCGATCCTGTGGAGCCGCCCCTACACCAAGGACGGCGATTTTTGATGCCCAACGCATCACAGTCTGGAGACCACCGATGAGTACAGAACCTTGGTTGCCGTCGCTGCAAACGGCAACGCCGCAGGCGGGCTATGAGCTCGCGATCAAGCTGTCGCGGATGGCCGTCAAGCTGACGCAGCCGTCCGACGAGGTGAGGCGTTCCCTGCGGCCAGTCTACGAGAAGGACGCGGCCGCGTTGATGCGGCCGCGTTGATCGCGTCCTCGCACGTGGTGGCGGTTCACTTCGCGACCGTCGCCGCCGCGAACGACTACTGGCGTGGATCGAAAGGCTCGACATGAAGCCGACTTCAAAACGCATCGCCGCGCCAGAGCTCATCGCGGACCGCTGGTTCAACAGCAAAGCGCCGATCACGCTTGGCGGGCTGCGTGGGCGGCCGGTCCTTTTGCACACGTTCCAGATGCTCTGCCCGGGTTGCGTCATTCACGCAATTCCGCAAGCGCAGAAGGTCGCGTCGATGTTGCGCGACACCGATCTTGCCGTGATCGGTTTGCACACCGTGTTTGAGCATCACGCCGCCATGACACCGGTATCGCTCGAAGCTTTTATCCACGAGTATCGCATCACGTTTCCGGTGGGCGTCGACAAACCGGGCACGTCTGGGGCCACCCCACAAACCATGGCAGCATACCGTTTCCGCGGCACGCCTTCGACGGTACTGATCGATCGAGGCGGCTTCATCCGCCATCACGGCTTCGGCCAGGAGGACGACATCGCGCTCGGCCTGCGCATCGGCATGCTGCTTGCCGAGGACGCGCGTGGCGGTATTGCGGCCAACGCCGGTACAGCGGGTGATGGGTGTACTGATGACGCCTGCATACCGACCGGGGCGCCTGCAGCCTGAGTGGAATTGAATTGACGCGAAGCGTCCTAAACCGGACGATTTGCTGCAGCGCAGCGAATGACTGCAACGGGTCACGACCACCGGCCGGTAACCATGCGATGGCAGATGTGGTCTGAATCCTGACGTGAATTCAACGGCATGTGCTCCACGAGCGCAAGCTGGTCAGTCTCTCAACCAATGGAGACTGACCATGAATGAC
>JANXWC010000178.1 GCA_025351355.1 Hyphomicrobiaceae bacterium | reverse complement strand
CCTCCGAGCTGATTTTGGCGCTCCTGTCCGAACCCGCCCAGCATTCCGCCCGGAACAGCTCGCCGCTCACAAAACGTCCATCGGAGCAGCTCTGGCCCCAGCTTCCTCCGGGTCTCGCGACGCGGATACATCGAAGTGTGCCGTTCCGGTTCTCGATGTCAATGCAGCCGCCGGACGGAATAACGAGCTGAGTGTCCGGTATTTCGAGCTGTGTAGAAAAAGTCGGACGGTTTGGATCGTATGTGCGACACCTCGCTGTCAGGATCGTCTCGCCTGATGCCGACTTGCGATAGACGATGCTATAGCAGGTACTGCGGAAGCTTTCGGTGCCGGCGCTCACGCCCGTGACTTGCACGACCAAAAATCCAACCGCGAGGGCGAGGAGCGTCCTCCAGCCCGCACGAGAGAATGAGGGCCGAGGTCGTCTAACCGGCGCATCCCGAGCACGGCAGGAGCGGGGTGAGCCGGGGAGCCCAGTCGCCGGGACAAGAGAGCTGTTTCGAATGTGCGGAACCATGGCTGTCTCCATTGAGCGGGCAAACATGACTCATGGTCGACTGCCCCGCATCGGCCGAACGGCTGATGTGCGGCGGCTCGGACGAGCTTACGACTGAAGAAGTATTGATCGTCGGAGTCCCGGCGGACGACCGAGACCATGCTCGCCCAGCCGTCCGTTTCGTCGCGAGCGAGCATTTTTGGAGGAGCGCCGATGATCCGCATTCTAGCCTATGGTCTGCTCGTTTGCTTCGCGAGCAGCTGCAACGCAGCGGAAGCGACTGCCGCTAAGGACGCCCAAGCGCTTGCGGATCGGCTGACCGGCAACGACAAGCAAGCCGCGTCCAACAATCCGCAATGCAAGCTGTTCACCCCGGCCGAGGTGGCGGAATACATCGGCAGTTCGGTTGTCTCGGGAAAGAACGCCGTCTCAGGTCTGGGTTGTCAGTGGGTCGCACAAGCGGGCAGTGGCGACGTCATCGTCGCTGTCGTGCCGGAGGAATACTTCGAGGTTCCCAGCCTTGCAATAGGGTTCAAGGAGCTCGCCGAGATCGGAACGAACGCCTTCGTGGTCCCTGAACTAGGAGGCTGGGCCGCCGGCGCGCTCAATGGAAAAGAGGGGGTGAGGGTTTCGGTCGCGGGCTCAAAGGCGAGCGAGGCCAGCGCGATCGCCTTGCTGAAAGAGGCACTCAAGCGGCACCGCTCCTGATCGAAAGGAGGCGTTGTCACAATGCTGAGCTAAGGCCGCAGATGGGCCGAGACGGGTCCATCTTGTCATGGGCAGGCCGCGCCGAATCTCGAAAGCAATTACAGAACGGAGTGCAGCCATGAGGTCCAACGAAGATCCCGCCGCGACGTTGATGCGCCTCGTCAACGACTACCGGTGTCACAAGCCATCCATGTCGCCGCAGCGCTCCGCATCGCGGACCATCTGACGGCGGGTCCCCTGGGATATGAGACACTAGCCGCTGCTGCGGCCACACATCCAGATGCGCTCTATCGGTTGCTGCGGGCACTGGTGCGGATTCCGCCGATGGCGGCCAGGCATTCTGGCTGAAGGCGGACACGGCAATGGCTGAAGGCGGACAGCGCAATGGGGATGGCGGACAGCAGTTCCCGTCGACGGCTGCATGGGCTCAGTTGGCGAGCTTTTCGTCAAGTCCCGAGCGCTTGGCGGCGGCTTTTCGCAGGCTGTCGCCCTTGAGCGTCAGGCGGTGCGCGTTGTGCACTAGGCGGTCGAGTATGGTGTCGGCGACCGTTGGGTTGGCGATGGCCTCATGCCAGTGTTCGACGGGCAGTTGGCTGGTCACAATGGTCGAGCTGCGGCCGCGCCGGTCGTCGACGAATTCCAGGAGATCGCGTCCCTGGTCGGGCATCAGAGTGGCCAGGCCCCAGTCGTCGAGGATCAGCAGTTCGACGCGGGCGATGGTCTTGAGCAGCCGGGTATGGCGGCCGTCGCCGCGCGCCGGCGCCAAGGCGTCGAACATGCGCGGCACGCGCTGGTAGAGCACCGAGCGGTCGTCGCGGCAGGCGCGGTGCGCCAGCGCACAGGCGATCCAGCTTTTTCCGACGCCGGTCGAGACAGCGTCATGATGCCGGGTGTCCGGCGTTTGAGGTGCGGATCCACTATCCGTTCCATCCGCGAGCCGGACAACATGTGCAGGTTGCATATGTTAAGCGATTCGCTGGTCAGGATCATCTGGCCGTGCGCCAACCGGACGGTACGTTGGCTCTGCTTCCGGCCTGGATGAGCGAGGACGCGGCTGGTTGCGCCGCAATCTCTGCACAGCCTTGCCTGTCTGTCCAAAGGCTCGTCGAACTGCGCGTCCGAATCGATGCGATCCTCGCTTCCCCAAGTCCGGCATCGACCCGGCCAGAAGGAAGCGAACATGCAATCAACGCACCAGCCGCAGAAAGATCTGTTCAAAGAGGATCGCACGCTGCCAGAGATGCCGGCGCAGCAGAGGAAGCTTGTCGTCGCCCTGATCTGCGGCCTCCTGGACGAGGCCATCGGCGGCGGCAACGAGGCAAGCGCGACAATCCCCATGACGACGGAGGCAGCCCATGAGCAAGATCACGCCTGAGCACCTCAGCCGGCAGGCGGTCGTCTACATCCGGCAGTCGACGGCCGATCAGGTTGCCAACAATCTGGAGAGCCAGCGCCGCCAATATGGTTTGGCCGATCGCGCACGTCAGCTTGGTTGGGGTGACGTCGCCGTCATCGATGACGACCTCGGCCGCTCCGGCGGTGGCGTGGCGCGGCCCGGCTTCAAGAAGCTGTTGGCTGCCATCTGCGAGGGGCGCGTTGGCGTCGTGGTCTCGATCGAGGCGTCGCGG
This sequence comes from Hyphomicrobiaceae bacterium, assembly GCA_025351355.1. Taxonomy (GTDB): domain Bacteria; phylum Pseudomonadota; class Alphaproteobacteria; order Rhizobiales; family Hyphomicrobiaceae; genus JABFRJ01. The sequence continues at coordinate 6,679 of JANXWC010000178.1, read as the reverse complement.
TTGGCTCGCAATGGCCGCGACTGGCACACGCTGTTGGAGTTCTGCGGCCTCGTCGGCACGCTGATCCTCGACGAGGACGGCGTCTACGATCCGCGCCATCCCAACGACCGCCTGCTGCTCGGCATGAAGGGAACCATGAGCGAGATGGAACTGTCGGTGCTGCGCCAGCGCTCCCTGGAAGCTCTGAAGCAGAAAGCGCGGCGGGGCGAGCTGTTCATGACGGTTGCGATCGGTTACGTGCGGATCGGCAACAACCGCATCGAGAAGGATCCTGATCGGCGCATTATTCAACAGGAGGCCCTGGACGATCACGAGCATCGTATCGAGAACGATTGCGAGCAACACAACCGGCTCTATCTCGCCATCAATCGTGGTGATGCCAGCGCGGCCGAAGCCATCATGATGGACCTGATCCTGGATGGTAAGGCGTCGCTGCAAAGCGCGCTACGCCGGAGAAGTTCCTAAGCATGTGCGGCGCGAACCCATCGTGGATTGACTCGCTGCAACTGCAGACAAGTGGCTTTGAGCGCTAAGCGCCTATTCAGCCGCCAAAATGTATTGTAGTATTATTTAGCTGAAGGCTGTTTTAAGGGCCGTTCGTGAACGTTAGAGAGATTTGATATGGCGACGACTGACATTCACAAGCGCCTTGGCGTCAGGCCAATCATCAACGTTTCCGGCACAATGACTTCCCTCGGCGCTTCCATGGTCATGCCCGAAGTTGTTGAGGCGGTGGCGGCAATCCTGCCTCAGTTTGTCGAGGTCGACGAACTGCAAAAAAGAGCGAGCTCTGCCATTGCCAGGCTTTGTGGCGCCGATGCCGGTTTCGTCACGGCGTCCTGCTCGGCAGGCATATCGCTGTCGGTAGCTGGAGCCATGACCGGTTCGGACTTGGCGGCCATCGAACGGCTCCCCGATACGACTGGACTGAGGAACGAGGTGCTCATTCAGCTCGGGCATATGTCGAGTTACGGCGCTCCCGTGGACCAGGCCATTCGCCTGACCGGCGCGAAGGTTGTGCCGGTAGGACAGGCCACGTTCGCCCGGCGCTATCAGCTGGAAGGCGCCATCACTGAGCGGACAGTGGCGGCCGTATACGTCGTGTCCCACCATGTCGTCGAATACGGCCTCATACCGCTGGAGGAATTTTCGGCAGCCTGCCATGCGCGCAATATCGCCGTAATAGTTGATGCGGCTTCAGAGTACGACCTAAGCGGGTTCCTGGCGCGCGGAGCCGATATTGCGCTGTATTCATCCCATAAATTCCTGGGCGGCCTCACGGCTGGAATTGTTGCCGGTCGCAAGGACTTGGTTCGGGCGGCATTTCTGCAAAATGGTGGCATCGGCCGGGGCATGAAAGTTGGCAAGGAGGGCATAGTCGGAACCATCGCAGCACTGGAAGCTTGGGAAAAGCGTGACCACGCTGCAATCCGTGATCGCGAGTCCGTCTGTCTCAAATTGTGGCAGCAGATTCTAACTGGTCGACCGGGCGTCACTGCGACGATCGTGCCCGACCCGACCAACAACCCGCTGGACCGCTTGATGGTCACTGTGTCGGCTCAGGAGGCGCACATCACGGCATGGGATCTGTGCGACAGGTTGTCGCGCGGCGAACCCGCCGTTATTGTCCGGGATCACGAACTGGAGCACAGCCGTTTCTATTTGGATCCCTGCAATCTCCATCCTGGCCAGGAAAAAATAGTTGCCGCGCGGCTCGAGGCGGAGTTGGCGCGGGCGCGGGAGTCCAATGAAATCATAGCGACGTCTCTCGACGAGCGGCGCAATGGACGTGCCGCCTATCTTGCCAAATGGCCCGGATAACACCGGAAAAAGTCTTGCGGCCAGCTTAGCAACGGTGGGCTATGACGGCTAGCTAGGGAAACGCCAACAAGCCACCGAGGAGGAGTGAAACGTGACCAAAACGACGGAACGCAGGGACTTCTTGAAGCTCGGCGCCTTTGGCCTTGCAGGCGGCGCTTTATTGGCTGGCGCCACGGCGATACCGAGTGCGCGCCTGGCTGCGGCAGCCGCTGATCCAAACAGCAAGCTCCGCTCCGTGCTCGACCGGGGGCATCTCATTGTCGGCACCGGCAGCACCAACGCTCCATGGCATTTCGAGAATGAGAAGGGTGAACTCGTCGGCATGGACATCACCATGGCCCAGATTCTTGCCAAGGGCCTGTTTGCTGATCCGACCAAGGTTGAATTCGTTCGGCAGGATCCCGCAGCGCGCATTCCCAACATCAATACCGGCAAGGTCGACATCACCATCCAGTTCATGACGATCTCGTCGGATCGCGCCCAGTTGGTCAATTTCAGTCGCCCCTACTATGTAGAAGGTGTTGCATTGCTCACATTGCCGGGCGCCGACGGCAAGAATTTCGATCAACTGAAAGCGGCCGGCAAGGGGGCACGGGTTTCGATCCTCCAGAATGTCGGCGCCGAGGAGGGCGTACACGAGGTGTTACCCGATGCTACGGTGATGCAGCTTGATACTCAGGCAAACGTCATCCAGGCGCTCGATTCCCACCGCGTCGATGCCGCTGCGGTCGACTTGTCCACCGTGCGGTGGATGGTCGCCCGTTCGCCGAACAAATACGCTGACTCGGGCAAGAGCTGGCGCAGCATGCTGTATGGCGCTGCGCTGCCGCAAGGCGACCTGGATTGGCTGACCTTCGTCAACCAGGTGTTCAATTGCGCTATGTTCGGCCACGAAAACGAGTTGTTCGATAAGGCGTTCAAGGATTATTTCGGCGATACGCCACCCACGCGCAAGACTGGCTTCCCGGCGATCTAGCTCATGTTGCGTGGCGGTCGCCTGGCCATCACTGGCGACCGCCCCTTCGCGGACCATGACTTGTGCTTTACCACCTGAACTTCGGACTGATCTGGAAGAACATCGGCAAGCTCGAGTGGGGCCTGCTGCTTAGCCTCGAGCTGGCAGTGGTTGCGATCGCCATCGGCGTGGTGATTGGACTAGGCTTGGCGCTGATCTACGAGCAGAGCAGCCGGCCAGTCCGTGCCTTGGTCAGCCTCTATGTCGAGTTCATCCGCAATGTGCCGCTGCTGCTTCTGGTCTATCTTGTATTCTACGGTATCCCGACGGTCGTCGACATTCGCTATGATGGGGTGACATCCTTTCTGGCGACCTTGTCGCTCTATGCTGGCGCCTATCTGGTGGAGATTTTCCGCGCCGGGCTCGCGGCGGTGCCACGCGGCCTCACGGATGCTGGCAGAGCGATAGGCCTGACGCCGCTGCAAGGTTTCATCCACGTCCGGCTACCGACGATGTTTCGGGTGATCTTGCCCTCGCTCAGTAATACCTTTGTGTCCCTCTTTAAAGATACGTCGGTCGCCTCCGTCCTGGCCGTGCCGGAACTCACTTACGGGGCCCAGTGGATCAACTTCAACACCTTTCGCATCGTCGAGGTCTACGCCGTCGTGACACCGATGTATCTGATCGCCGGTTATGGCATCCTCGGGGCCTTGCGCCTGCTTGAACGCCGGTTTGCAGTGAGTTGAACGTGATGTTCTGGTCGGTCATTGAATCACTTCCGTTTGTCTGGCGCGGCCTGTTGGTGACGCTCGGCGCTGCGGCGCTGACGGTCAGCATGTCGCTGGTTGCTGGATTGCTGCTGGGCACTATTGTCACCTACGCGCCTTGGCCAGCCCGTATCCCTGTGCGCCTGTTCTCCGATCTCATTCGCGGCATCCCAATCCTCGTGCTGATCTTCTTTGTCTACTATGGACTGCCGGTGACTGGCCTGAACCTCAACAATTTTGCCGCCGGTGTGCTCGCGATTACGCTCTTCTCGACGGCGCAAGTTGTCGAGATCACACGCGGTTCGCTGCAGTCGTTGCATCATGGACAGATGGAGGCCGCCAAGGCCATCGGTCTGAACTTTCCGCAACGGCTGACCTATGTGATCTTTCCGCAGGCTGTGCGGCGGTTCCTGCCGCCGTGGATTAACAGCGTGACCGATGCCGTCAAAGGCACGGCACTCCTCTCCCTTGTCGGTATTGTCGATCTCATGCTTGCGATCCAGCAGGTGATCGGGCGAACTTATGCGCCGATGCCGCTCTATGTTCTTGGTGCGCTCATCTACTTTGTGATCAACTACAGTCTGTCGAGTCTGAGCCGCCGGCTGGAGGCACGCTATGCCTACATCAAGGAATAGCGCAATGCCGGGCAATCCCGACACGACCGGCCTTCCTGTTGTTAGTATCCGTGGTCTTGAAAAAAGTTTTGGCGCCTTAGCAGTGCTGCGTGGCATCGACCTCGATGTCGCTCGTGGCGACGTCGTCAGCATCATAGGCTCCTCGGGAAGCGGCAAGACGACGCTGCTGCGTTGCATCAATGCGCTTGAGACCTACGACAATGGGTCGATTCAGTTGGACGGCGTGGAAGTGCAATTCCGCAACGATGAAGCTGGCCGGCGCCAACGGCGCAACGAATGGGAGTTGGCCCGACTGCGCGCGGAGACGGGGATGGTATTTCAACTATTCTATCTGTTCCCGCATTTGACCGCGCTGCAAAATGTCATGCTTGGCCTGCGCAAAGTTCGCAAAATGGAGGTGGCGGAAGCCAAGTCCGTCGCCACGGATTGGCTTAGCCGCGTCGGTCTTGCAGATAAGGCAGGCAGCCTGCCGTCCCAGCTTTCCGGTGGCCAGCAACAGCGCGTCGGCATCGCCCGGGCTGCAGCGATGGGACCGAAGGTCTTGCTGTTGGACGAGATCACCTCGGCGCTTGATCCGGAACTCGTCGGCGAAGTGCTGGCGGTAGTACGCAAGCTGGCTGACGACGGTATGACGATGCTTATGGTTACGCACGAGATGGCCTTCGCCCGCGAAGCCAGCAGTCGCATCATATTCATCGACGCCGGGCGCGTGGCCGTCGAGGGCGCTCCCGGCGAAGTCTTCCGCGAGCAAGCGAACGACCGTCTACGGAGTTTCCTGGCTCGAGTTTCACACTTGTGACAGACCCTAATTGCAGAGAAATCGTGTGCTCCCATGCGTCGTGACGAAATTCCTACTCCATCGCTGGTCCTTGATCTCGCCGCTCTGCGCCAGAACGTGGCGGTGATGAGCCAATTTGCCAAGGCGCGCGCGATCGGGCTGCGGCCACACGCAAAGTCCCACAAGTGCGTCGAGATCGCGCGGATGTTGAGCGACGCGGGTGCTCTTGGCGCGTGCTGTGCCACTATTGGAGAGGCCGAAGCATTGGCAGCCGGCGGACTGCGGGGGTTGCTGATCACATCTCCAATGTCGACTCCCCACATGCTGGACCGGCTCCGCAAGCTACTTTTGCGTCGGGCCGACGTCACGGTCGTCGCAGACAATGCGGCGAATGTGCAGGAGCTGGCCAGCCTCTCGCGCGCACTCGGCTGCGTGCTGCGCATGGTTGTCGAGCTCGATGTCGGCGTTGGCAGAACCGGCTGCCACGAGGTCACCGACGCCGTGACGCTCGCCAAGGCGATCGCGGCGGAGGCGTCACTCAGCTTTGCCGGTGTGCAGGCCTATTGGGGCAACCTCCAGCAGGTCATGCCGTTTGACGAGCGCGGCAGACTAGTTGTGCAGCAGGCCGAGAAGTTGCGTCGTTTGATTGGTGCGCTCGTTGAATCCGCCCTTCGCCCCAGTATTGTCACTGGCGGCGGCACCGGAACGCATTGGCTCGACGCGGAGCTCGATCTGTTTACGGAACTCCAATCCGGGTCATTCGTGTTTCTGGATTCGCTTTACGGCCCATTGCCGCTGACGCCCAACGGCAATCCCTTCGCGCCGTCGCTGTTCGTCGCGGCATCGGTGATCAGTACAAACCAAAACGGGAGCGTCATAGTCAATGCTGGATTGAAAGCGCTTGCAACTGATTCTGGCAAGGCCGTTCCGATGCGGGGCGCTGAGCAAGGAGCCGCCTACCGATTCTTGGGTGACGAGCACGGAGCGATCGACATTCAGCACACTGCTCCACGGCTGGGCAGTATAATCGAATTGCTGACACCGCATTGCGATCCAACCGTCAATCTGCACAATCGGTATATTGTCGTCGAGAATAACGAAGTCGTCGACGATTGGCCAATCCTGGCGCGCGGATACTGAAACCTAAATTGAGCAAACTAGCATTCCTGGCGTACGGTAACTCCAAATGCAGATTGACTGCCATAGCCCATCACGTTGGCCCCTTGACGGTCGGTATTTGACCAATCCGGCCGTCGACGGGGATTCGTTCCCTTGCCTCGCCTTGCTGTGCATTCGAGGGAGTGTCCGCTGACGCAGGTCCTGCGGTCGTGTAATCGCTCCGATGTGGTATCGGAACAACGAAACGGTGTATGGCAGCCTTCTCGGCCCAGCGTCGATGTTCGGATTTCGTTCCGCGACCGGCAGCTCCCAAGGGAGAAGCGTGAGTGAGCGAGACGGCCGCGACGCCTGATCTTGACCCGTGTCAGTAGCTTTTGCAGTTGTCCGGTTTTGATAGCACATCAGTTGTCCGCTTCGGGGCTCACTGACGATCGCTGGTGGAAGCGGGGGACACCAGCGTCGATTGGGTCAGGGCGCAGCTCTTGCTGCGCCCTTGTCGGCTTTGCGGCTTGGCAGCGTCTTGGCCTCGCGAGGAGGCGCAGTCAAGGTTGGCTGTCGCTCCGCTCTCTCGGCTGGCGCCGCCGCTGCCAGGCCACGCCTTGAC
>JANXWC010000085.1 GCA_025351355.1 Hyphomicrobiaceae bacterium | reverse complement strand
GCTGAGTTCGTAGCGACGTAGCTGTGCCATCCCAACCTCCCTCAGTTGGAATCATGAATCACTGTTCGCGCCGTTTGGGAATCCCGTTTATGAGTTTATGACCTAGCCCTCCCAGCGGACGTTACCGGGTAATCCTGTTCCTCGGCAGATCGAACAACCGTTAAAGGTGACAAGTCGATGGGTGTGCATTACAGGGACCGGCAATAGCCACGAACCCACCCCAGCTGCATCCGTTCGAGATCCGTCATGTCTTTGATCTATCCCCGATCCAGCAACGCCGCGCACCCGGCCTACGATTTCGCCGACTATCGCTCCACCGGCAAACGGCATCCGCAGAAGCCGCTGATCATCATGCCCCACACGCTGTCTGAGTTGACCGGCCCCGTCTACGGCCACGACGCTGTGCGGGACAATGAATTCGACCTCACCATGCAGCATAAAGCCGAGCCGCTCGGCGAGCGCATCATCGTCACGGGGCGGGTGCTGGACGAAGACGGCCGGCCACAACCCAATACGCTGGTCGAAATCTGGCAGGCAAATTCGGCGGGGCGCTATATCCACGTCGTCGATCAGCATCCAGCCCCGCTCGATCCCAATTTTACAGGCGCGGGGCGCGCCGTTACAAACGCCGATGGTCGCTACCGTTTCGTCACCATCAAGCCCGGCGCCTACCCGTGGGGCAACCATCCCAATGCCTGGCGGCCCAACCACATTCACTTTTCGCTGTTCGGTCCGAGCTTCCTGTCGCGTATCGTGACGCAGATGTATTTCCCGGGTGATCCACTGTTCGCGTTCGATCCGATCTTTAATTCGGTACCGGACGCCAAGGCGCGCGACCGCATGGTGTGCCGGTTCGACCTGGATGTGACCAAACCCGACTGGGCGCTGGGCTATCAGTTCGACATCGTGCTGCGCGGCCGTAACGCGACGCCGACGGAGGAGCCGCACGATGACTGACCCCACGCACAAGCCTGCGGGCATCACCCCATCGCAGACCGTCGGCCCCTATTATGCCTATGGCCTGACGCCGCGCGGCGCCTACGCCTTCCGCGACGCGTTCGCCGACCCGGTCGCAACTGCCGACTGCGAGGGCACGCGCATCAAGCTTACCGGGCACATCTATGACGGCGACGGCAAGGCCATTCCCGATGCCATGATCGAGATCTGGCAGGCCGACAGCGCCGGTCGCTACGCCCACCCGCGCGACAACCGCGCGCGCGCGAACTCAAGCTTCAAGGGTTTCGGGCGTTGCGGCGCCGACAAGAATGGCGGCTATGCCTTCGAGACCATCATGCCGGGCATCGTTCCCGGTCCCGACGGCAAACCGCAGGCGCCTCACGTCGTCGTCTGCCTGTTCGCGCGCGGCATGCTCCGCCATCTCTATACGCGCATCTATTTTGCCGATGCCGCAGCGGCAAATGCTGCCGATCCCATCCTCGCGCTGGTGCCGGCCGACCGTCGCAATACCCTTATTGCCAAGCGCGCGGGCGACGGGGCTTATACCTTTGACATCCACATTCAAGGCGGCGACGAGACCGTGTTCTTCGATGTGTGAGTTGCTGAAAGACGGTCAATCAATCCTCCGTCATGACCGCGCAGGCGGCCATGACGACAGGGAGCGGACAATTCCGTGTGCGGGGTACTGTGCATTTGATGTCGAGCGTCACGTAGGCGAACAGCAGACACGAGGACGACACCATGGACGAACGTGATCGGCACGCCGCCGGCATGAAAGTGCGCCGCGAAGTATTGGGCACAGCCCATGTCGACAAGGCGCAATCCAAGCTCAACGACTTCAACGGTGAATTCCAGGACTTCATCACGCGCGCGGCGTGGGGCGAAGTGTGGACGCGCCCCGGCCTCGACCGCAAGACGCGCTCGTGCATGGTGCTGTCGACGCTGATTGCGCTGGGCGCCTGGGATGAATATCGGTTGCATGTCCGCGCCGGCTTCAACAATGGCCTGACGCGTGACGATATCAAGGAAGTCATTCTGCAGGCCGCCATCTACAGCGGTGTGCCGAAAGCCAACCACGCCATAAAAGAAGCCGAAGCGGTCTTCACCGAACTCGGTCAAGTACCGAAACTGCTGTAGTTCAGCGCAACTGTTCCAGCACGTGAGCGGCAGCTGCTGCCGTGCTCAAACGCCCCGCCTGCCGCGCTTTGGCTTCGGCATCGGTGCCCCATCGGTCGATCTGCCAGCTCTCGTCGATGTGGGCGAGACGCCAGGCCTCGTCGACGCTGAGCCGACCACGCAAGATCGCCAGCGCCAGCAGCGCCGAGCCGGCCAGCGACGTCAGCACATGCATGGCCGCCAACTGCAGCGGACCCAACGGCCGCAACGCTGCCAGCATCGCCTCGGCAACAGCAGGCGATTGGCTAACCGGCATCAATCCCGTGGTGCATTTGAGGGGAACGCCGAGTTCCGCACCCGCCCAGGCCAGAACGGGATCCCACCCCGCTGACTGCAACGCCACCAACCCCGCCGGAGCGTCGGCGCGATAGCATAACAAGTCGCTGAGGGCGTAGCTGGAGATTTCCGCGACCACTTCCGGCTTGCTCGCAGCTACTGCATCGATGGCCGTGCATGCGAGCGTTGTCAGCGGCATCGTCGACGGATTGATTTCCGCGCCCTGCGCCGCCCACTCTGCGGCCAGTGCTTCCGCCAACGCACGCGCCGGCACCGTCAGCGGCGCTTTCGCTGGGGTGCGCACGCCCCTCCCGTCCAAGTGCACCGTGAACCCGCCGTCCACCGGCGCAACACTGACGAGCTTGTAGAAGCGCTTACGCACAACGCGCGCTTCGCGCCCCAGCACCTTGGTCGGCGGCGTGAAGCCGCTGACACCATGGCTCGGCCTGCGTGGATCTGATTTCTCGTTGTCGGCCATCGCGGTCTACCCAACTGGAAATACTCGTCCCCCACACCTGCGCGGCGGACTGGTTGCCGTCAACAGGTTCTCCCGCGTGATCATGCCGCGCAGACTTGCAGCGGTCGTGGGCTTACTTTAGAGACGTTCTAAATATTCTTGATAACTTCCCGGAGCAAATGATGAAGCGCGTATCGGATTTAACCGAGGGCGAAGTATTGGCGCTCGCCATTGCCAACGAAGAGGAAGATGCGCGCATCTATCTCAATTTCGCGGCCAAGCTGCGTGGGCAGTTTCCAGCCTCCGCCAAAGTATTCGAGGAAATGGCCGCGGAGGAATCGCACCACCGCCACCTGCTGTTGCAGCTCTATGAGCGCAAGTTTGGCAAGGAACTGCCGTACATCACGCGCGCCGACGTCAAAGGCTTTCTGAAACGTAATCCGGTTTGGCTGGCCGATGGGCTGCGCATCGACGTGGCCCGCCGGCAGGCGGAGACAATGGAATATGAGGCCAGCCTGTTTTATGCGAAATCAGCCGAGCAGGCGCGTGACACGGACGTCCGCAAGCTGCTCGGCGACCTCGC